>JBIOUP010000326.1:0-4844 GCA_044867305.1 Dermatophilaceae bacterium | reverse complement strand
AGTGCGGCGACACGGTGCGCGAGGTGTCGTTCGCCGACTCGTCGCTGCAGTACTGCCCGACCTGCCAGACCGGCGGCAAGCCGCTCGCCGACCGGCGGATGTCGCGGCTGCTCAAGTGATCGGGGTGCTGCGGTGAAGGTCCTGTCGATCCAGTCTCATGTCGCCTACGGGTATGCCGGTAACTCCGCGGCGGTCTTCCCGCTCCAGCGCCTCGGCCATGACGTGTACCCCGTGCTCACCGTGACCTTCTCCAACCACACCGGGTACGGCGTGACACGCGGCCCGCTCATCGCGCCACGGGACGTGGCGCAGGTGTTGCTCGGGGTGGAGGAACGCGGTGCGTTCCCCGATGTCGATGCGGTCCTGTCGGGGTATCTGGGTGCAGAGACGATGGGGGAGGTCGTCCTCGACGCGGTGCGCCGGGTCAAGGCCGCGAACCCCACAGCGATCTACTGTTGCGACCCGGTCATGGGTGACGTCGGGCGTGGCTTCTTTGTGCGCGAAGGGATTCCGCAGTTCATGCGTGACGCAGTGGTGCCTCGTGCCGACCTCGTCACGCCGAACCAGTTCGAGCTGGAGTACCTCGCGGGCCGGCAGGTTCGCACGCAGAGCGACCTGCTCGGGGCAGTCGAGCAGGTGCGGTCGCTCGGGCCCGCCACGGTGCTCGTGACGAGTGTCGTCACCGACGACACACCTGCGGGCACCATCCAGATGGCCTGCGTCGCTGACTCGGGGGCGTGGCTGGTCACCACGCCCATGCTCGACATGGTGGTGCGGGGAGGCGGTGACACAACCGCGGCGATCTTCCTCGCGCACACGCTCACGGACGGACCGCGGGTCGCCCTCTCCCGCACCGCCGCGACGATGTATGCCGTGCTCGCGGCAACGCACGCAGCCGGCGCGCAGGAGATGCGTTTGGTGGCGGAGCAGGAGGCCATCGCGGTGCCCGACGAGCGCTTCGAGGTGGTCGACCTCGGCTGATCTGGCCGCGCCCCCGCCCGCCCGCGCCCCCGCCCGCGCGCGCCTGCACCCCCGCCTGGAGTCGATGTGATGCCGAGCTGCGGCAGCGAGAGGCGTTGCGCGAGTGGAGGGTAGTGGTTGCGAAACGACAGTTGATACAACCGGTGGGCTACTCTCGCGATCGTCAGGAGGTCTGCAATGGCGTCACAGGGTGGCCGGTCGAGCCGAGAGCCGCGCGTGTACCAGCGGCGCCGACTGCACCGGCTCGAGAACGCCGTGATCGGCGCTCTCGTGCGCACCGGGCTGGTGCCGCGCTCCTACATCCTTACAACGGTGGGGCGCAAGAGCGGCCAAGAACGGCGCAACCCGGTCACTATCGTCCAGCGGGAGGGACGGCGCTGGCTCGTCGCGCCGTATGGAGCGGTGGCGTGGGTGCTCAATGCCCGTGCCGCCGGCCGAGTCGCCCTGACCCGCCGGTGGACGACTCGTCACTACCTGGTGCGCGAGGTGTCGGCCGACGAGGCTGGCCCCGTCCTCAAGGACTATGTGCGGATGGCGTCGGCGACCCGGCCGTACTTCGCCGCCAGCCGACACGACCCGCCAGAGGCGTTTGCTCGAGAGGCCGGTGCTCATCCGGTCTTCGAGCTGCTGCCGCTCGAGGACCAGCCCGGGCCCCCTTGAGCTCCATGTTGCTAGGCCAGGTGCGGTCAGAGGTGCGGTATATCGCCAATTCCGCCGCACATCAGCGCATGGAGCCCGGCAGGTCGGTCGCTCTGCGCTAGTGGTGCGAGACCGACTGGCCGGACCCGTCCCCCAACGCGCGGGCTTCGTCGAGCGCCATCGAGAGGCCCGAAGCTAGTCGTCGCCGACCCAGAAGCCACGTCCACCGAACCAGTCACCATAGGTGCCGAACCCGGACGGACCTCCTCCATGCCGCCCGTGCAGATAGGACCCCACGACCGCAGCACCAAGGTCGTCCAGCTCGGGAGCGACAACCCGCCCGTCGACCCGCCGCGCCATCGAGTCGATGAACCGCGCGAGCCCGGCGTCCTCGCCGAGCCGGAAGAACGTCGTCTGCGCCCCGAGACGGCCGGCCGCCTCCAGCTCGCGCACGCTGTTGGCGACGGTCAGGGGATGCGGTGGGTAGTCGAAGAAGACGTCGCCGTTGCCTTCCAGGTGCGCGGTGGGCTCGCCGTCGGTGACGATGAGCAGCACTGGCTGGTCGGTCGGGTGCTTACGGAAGTGCCGGTTGGCGAGCAGCAGCGCGTGGTGCAGGTTGGTGCCCTTCTGCCACATGGCATCCAGCCCGGTCAGCTCCTCGATGTCCATGACCTTGGCGTACCGTCCGAACCCGATGAGCTGCAGCTGGTCACCCCGGAACCGGGTCGAGATGAGCTGGTGCAACGCCAGCGCGGTCCGCTTCATCGGCACCCAGCGCCCGTCCATCGCCATCGAGAACGACGTGTCGACCAGCAGCGCCACCGCCGCCCGGGTGCGCGCCTCGGTCTCGGTGACCTCGATGTCCTTGACCCCGATGCGTATGCCGTCCCGCGGGTTGCGTCCCTCGCTCGCCGTCCGCTGGATCGAGCGGGTGAGGGTGCGGGTCACGTCCCACGGCTCCGTGTCGCCGAACGCCCACTCGCGAGTGGCCCCACTGCGCTCGCCGGCAGCACCGGCAAGGCGCACGTCGCGCTGGCCCTGGCGTGCGGAGAGGCGCTTGGCGACGTCACGCAGCAGCGCCTTGCCGAGCTGGCGCATCGCCTTCGGGGACAAGCGCAGCGCGCCGTCGGACCCGCGCCGAAGGTAGCCGGTGTCCTTGAGGGCTCGCTCGAGCTGAGCCAGAGTCTGCGCGTCGACGGCTGCCTCGTCGCCCAGCTGGCGGCGAAGCGCGTCGAGGTCGACGTCGTCCATGCGCGCACCGGCATACTGTTGCGAGAGCTGCTCCGAGAGCGCGTCCAGCTCGGCCAGGTCCTGCAGCACCCCGGTGCCGTCGCCGAGGCCAAGGCCTTGGTCGCCCTTGAACGACTCCGACGAGCCCCAGTCCTCACCCGGACGCAGCCCGCGTAGGTTCGCGTCGAGCCGGGACAGCGACTCCTGCAGCGCCGGCGAGCCGAACGCCTGCTGCGCCAACGCCATCAGCTCGGCCCGCTGCTCGGCGCTCATCGAGTTGAGCATCCGCTGGGCGGCTGCCGCTCGGGAGGCGAGCGAGTCGAGCAGCTCCTCGACGTTCTGCGGGTTCTCGGGGAAGAAGTCGCCGTGCTTGTCCATGAACTCGCGGAACTGCTGATCGGTGTCCTCGCCACGGCCGTGCGCCTCGAGCAGGTCGTTGAGGTCTTCGAGCATCTGGTTGACCCGCGCACGATCCTCGTCGGAGGCGTTCTCCAGCGCCTGCTTCATGCCGGCGAAGTGCTGGTCGAGCATCTCGCGCCCGAGCAGGTCCTTGATCCGTTCGTAGTCCTCTCGGGCTTGCGTGCTGCGCCATGGGTAGTCCGACAGTGACGTCACGGCTGCGGCCGTCGATGGTGGCAGCTCCTCGAGGCGCAACTCGGCGAACCGCGCGTCGTCGTCCAGGTCGCGGGCCAGCGCCTTGCGCTCCTCCAGGACCGCCCGGTCGAGCAGCTCGCGCACCTGCTGCAGCGTGCCGTCCAGACTGTGCCGCTGGGTCAGCTCGCGTCGCCGCCGGGCGACCTCCGCGGCCAGCTCGTCCAGCCCACGCTGACGCTGCCCGCCGCGGCGCAGGAACTCCCGCAGGGACCGCTCGGGCGAGTGCCCGGCCATGACGTCCTGCCCGATGCTCTCGAGCGCCTCGGCGAGGTCGACGGGAGGGGCGAGCGGGTCGGGCCCGCCGGCATACCGCCCGTAACGCGCGCGGCGCCCCGGTATGCCGTGCGGTCCGTTTCCCGTGGAACGTACCATCAGCCGTACACCGTCTGTCCGTCGACGTTCTCCTTGGAGATCTTCCGGGCCAGGTACAGCCCTTCCAAGGCTAGTTCGATGGCTCCGGCGCGCTCGCCGTCGGTCGTCGCGTCGAGCCGGTCGATGACGGCGTCGTACAGCTCGGACTCACCCAGGACCGGCAGCCCGGTGAGCACGTCACGTGCGCTGACCTGCTCACCCGTGGTGATCGAGGCACCGTGCTCCAGCGTGGAGACGAGTGGGGACAGGTCGACGCCGCGCAGCCGCTCGCGGGCCGTCTCGGCGGTCGCCAGGCGCAGCAGGTGGGTGATGATGTCGCGCTCGCGACCCTCCTCGCCGGTCTCGAACTCGATCTTGCCGCCGAGCACGTCGACGGCGCTGTCCAGGTCGACGACGCGCGCAACCGCCTGGTCCTCGCCCTGGGTCGTGGCCCGGTGCAGAGCAGCCGCGGCGATGGTCTCCGAGGCTGCGATCGGCAGGCGCGCCGAGATTCCGGAGCGCTGGTCGACGCTGGAGGAGCCGCGCAGCCCGCGGGCGAAGCGGGCGAGGATCTCCAGCAGGTGGTTGGGGACGGTGGCGACGAGGTGGGCCTCCTGGCGGATGACCGCGACCTCGTCCTCCAGGGCGACCGGGTAGTGGGTGCGGATCTCGGCGCCGAAGCGGTCCTTGAGCGGGGTGATGATCCGCCCGCGGTTGGTGTAGTCCTCGGGGTTGGCGCTCGCGACGACGAGCACGTCCAGGGGCAGGCGCAGCACGTAGCCGCGGATTTGGATGTCGCGTTCCTCCATCACGTTGAGCATGGAGACTTGGATCCGCTCGGCGAGGTCGGGGAGTTCGTTGATGGCGATGATCCCGCGGTTGGAGCGCGGGACCAGGCCGTAGTGGATGGTTTCCGGGTCGCCCAGCCGGCGTCCCTCGGCCACCCGCATCGGGTCGACGTCTCCGATCAGGTCGGCGACGCTGGTGTC
>JBIOUP010000325.1:0-20644 GCA_044867305.1 Dermatophilaceae bacterium | reverse complement strand
CGGTCGAGGTCGTCGGCGAGCCGGTCGGCATACGCGGTGATCCGCATCATCCACTGGCGCAGGTCACGACGGAACACCGGGAAGTTGCCCCGTTCCGAGCGGCCCTCGTTCGTGACCTCCTCGTTGGACAACACCGTGCCCAGTCCCGGGCACCAGTTGACCGGCGCCTCGGACGGGTAGGCCAGGCGAAAGTCGTCGAGGACGACGGCCTGCTCCTTCGCCGACATCTCCCGCCAGGGACGTCCGGCTTGCACGCGGTGCCCGATCGCCCCCGACTCCAGCTTGTCGACCAGCTCGCTGATCGGCCGGGCCGCCCCTCGTGAGCCGTCCGGCCGCACGGCCTGTGGGTCATACCAGCTGTCCCGGATCTTCAGGAAGATCCACTGGGTCCATCGGTAGTAGTTCTCGTCGATCGTCGCGAAGCAGCGCCGCTCGTCGAAACTGAGCCCCAGCCGACGCAGCTGGCGCTGCATGATGGCGATGTTGTCCTCGGTCGTCTTGCGAGGGTGCTGGCCGGTCTGCACGGCATACTGCTCGGCCGGCAGCCCGAAGGCGTCGTACCCCAGGGCGTGGAGTACGTTGCGGCCACGCATCCTGTGGTACCGGCAGAACACGTCGGTGGCGATGTAGCCGAGCGGGTGCCCGACGTGCAGGCCGGCGCCGGAAGGGTAAGGGAACATGTCGAGGACGAGCAGCTTCTCGCCGAGCGCCGCGACCAGCTCGGGCTGAGCCCAGGGACCGGCCGGGTTGGGCGCGTGGAACGCGCCGCTTCGCTCCCAGCGGTCCTGCCAGGCCAGCTCGATCTGCCCCGCCAGGGCGGCCGTGTAGCGGAACGGCGTCTCGTCGCTCATTATGCTCTCTCGTCATCGCGGGCCGGGTGCTGAGTATGCCGGGCATAAAAAGTCCCCTCACGCAGGAGGGGATGCCGCGCTGACGCCCGTCTGTTCAGCGCGGCCGGCTAAGGAGGAGCTGCTGTGCCATGCCGCCAGGTTAGCGCACCCGCTCAGGGGCGCAGCATCCCAAATACGATGAGCACCTCGCCGACGTCATGCAGCCCCTGGACCACGAGCGCACCTCGTGAGAGCGGCCGCTCGAACCGCTCGTACGCCAGCACCACGTCACCCGCGAACAACAGGGTCGCCCCCAGGCCGAGCAGCGCGCGTGAGCTGGACCACGCGGCCGCCGGCACAGCCGCAAGGACAAGGACATAGGCCAGCCCCGGTATGCCGGCCCGCCATCCCGCGCGCGCGGCAGGCACGAGCCAGAGCCGTCCCACGAAGGCCACGACGAGCGCGGTCAGGGCGACCACGAGCCACACGGGTCCGGCACTCGTGGGCATCAGGCTGATGGCAACGACATACGCCAGCCGGCCGGCCAGCATCGTTGCCAGGGCGGCACGCTCGGCCAGCCGCGTGCCCTGCAGCCGGCCGTGCGCGAGCCAGTCCGCCACCAGACCGAGCGCGAGCCCGACGAGAAGGAACCGGCCGTAGTCGACGGTGTCGGCCCGCAGCAGCCAGGCAAGGGCGAGCAGCAGGACCCGGAAGGCGGGCCGGCTCAACGTCTGCGGTTCCTGGCGGTGCCCGGCCACGGCCACCCACGTCGCCCCAGCGGCCACCGCAAGCGCCAGCAGCAGCACCCAGCCGAAGACATTCATCACCTCCACCCTCTCGCACCGAACCGCTTGCCCAGCGGCACGGCGCGCCTGTGATCCGCGGCATACACTCGATCCCATGGCCCTGGAAAAGCAGGAACACACCGTCACCCAGGAGGACACCGCCGCCGAGCTGCACAGCGGCGACCTGCCCGTCCTAGCGACCCCGCGCCTCATCAACTGGCTCGAACGAGCTGCGTTCGCCGTCGCCAAGGGCTCGATCGAGCCGGGGCAGACCACGGTGGGGACGCTGGTCAAGGTCGAGCATGTCAAGGGTGCTCCCGTGGGCACCGTGGTCACCTGCTGCAGCTCCAAGCCGATCAGCGACGGGCGCCGTCTCATCTTCCACGTCACCGCGACCGACGAGCGAGGCGATGACATCGCCGTCGGCGAGATCCAGCGCCGGGTCATCGATCCCGACCGGTTCATGGCCCGGTTCACCGAGACCGAGGCCGCGCCGGAGGCTCCCCACTGACTCGCCGCCTGGGTGCCCGCGAGCTGATCGAGGCAGTCCTCGACGCGGACAGCTGGGTCTCGTGGGACACCGCGCCGCTGCAGGTTGCGAAGGCCGGCAGCCGGTATGCCGTCGAACTCACCAAGGCGACCGAGGCAGCCGGCACCGACGAGGCGGTCCTGACCGGGGCGGGCCGCATCAAGGGCCGCCGGGTCGCTCTCGTCGTCTCGGAGTTCCGCTTCCTGGCCGGGTCGATCGGACGCAGTGCCGCCGAGCGGATCGTACTGGCCTTCGAGCGCGCCCAGCGCGAGCAGATCCCGGTGTTTGCCGCTCCTGCATCCGGGGGGACGCGCATGCAGGAGGGCACGCCGGCCTTCCTGGGCATGGTGAAGATCGCGTCGGCAGTGGCCCAGTACAAGGCGGCGGGGCTGCCCTACATCGTCTACCTGCGCCATCCCACCACCGGCGGCGTCTTCGCGTCGTGGGGCTCGCTCGGCCACATCACGGCGGCCGAGCCGGGCGCGACGATCGGCTTCCTCGGGGCACGCGTCTACGAGGCGCTCTACGGCACACCGTTCCCACAGGGGGTGCAGACCGCGGAGAACCTCTACCACCAGGGGCTCGTCGACGCGGTCCTTCCCATCGACGAGCTTGCCGACGTCGCAGCGCGAGCGCTGACCGTGCTCGCGGCCCGGCAGCAGGACCTGCCGCCCATGACCCCGCCGCGTCAGGACCCGTATGCCGACGGGCAGCCGCAGGGATCGGCCTGGGACTCGGTCACGGCATCGAGGCGCACCGACCGGCCGGGCGTGCGGGCGTTGCTCAAGCTCGGCGCGACCGATGTCCTGCCTCTGCAGGGCACGGGCCAGGGCGAGCAGGACCCGGGAATGCTCCTCGCACTGGCCAGGTTCGGCGGCACGCCGTGCATCGTGCTGGGTCAGGACCGCCACCGCGCGACGGCCAAGGAGCCGCTCGGGCCGGGTGGCCTGCGGGTGGCCCGGCGCGGCATACGTTTGGCCGCCGATCTCAACCTGCCGTTGGTGAGCGTCGTCGACACCGAGGGAGCGGCGCTGTCCAGAGCGGCCGAGGAAGGCGGCTTGGCCGGTGAGATCGCCCGGTCCCTGGCCGACCTGGTCATGCTGCACGCGCCCACGCTCTGCGTCCTGCTCGGCCAGGGCACCGGCGGCGGGGCGCTGGCGATCCTGCCCGCCGACCGGGTGATCAGTGCCCACCACGGCTGGCTGTCGCCGCTTCCGCCCGAGGGGGCCTCGGCGATCGTGCACCGGGTGACCGACCGCGCGCCCGAGCTGGCCGAGGCCCAGCGGGTGCGGGCCAGTGACCTGCTCGCCGACGGGATCGTCGACCGGATCGTGCCCGAGCATGCGGACGCCGCAGACGAGCCCGAGGCGTTCTGCCGCCGGATGGCTGCGGCGATCCACCAGGAGCTGGACGCGCTCTGGCGCGCCGACCCGGTCTCCCGCAGGGCGGCTCGACTGGCCCGCTACCGGCGGCTCGGCACCGAACCCGTGACCTGACCGCGGTTGTCGCCTCGCCCCGCGGTTGCCGCGCTGCGCTGCGGAAGCCGTCGCGGGCCCTCGGTTGTTTCTGCCCACCAGTAACGGTTTGCGCAGCCGGCGCAGGTACTGTCGGCGGGGTGACCGACCGGCCCCCTGCCCAGAACATCAGCTTCCCCAGTAACGGCCGCACGGCCTCGGGCTACCTGGCTCTGCCGCCGCACGGTTCGGGCCCGGGTGTGCTCGTGATTCAGGAATGGTGGGGCTTGGATGAGCACATCGTCAGCGTCGCCGACCGCCTCGCCGCAGAGGGGTTCGTCGCGCTGGCGCCCGACCTGTTCGGCGGGCGGGTTGCGCACGGGCGCGAGGACGCGGCCGCCATGATGGCAGCCCTGCCGGTCGACCGGGCCGCCCGCGACCTCTCCGGATCAGTCGACTACCTGCTCGGGCTGCAGGCCACCACGTCTCGTGCGGTCGGCGTTGTCGGGTTCTGCATGGGCGGCGGGTTCGTCCTGATGCTGGCGGCGCAGCAGGGCGAGCGGGTCGCGGCCGCCGCGCCGTTCTACGGAGTTGGCCCCGCGCTTCCGCACACTTACACCGGCCTGACAGCGGCGGTCCAGGGCCATTACGGCTTGCACGACGCCAGCTACCCGCCCGAGAAGGCCCGGGCGCTGCAGGAGCAGATTCGCCGGGAGAGCGGCGCCGAGGTGGAGCTGTTCTTCTATGACGCCGGGCACGCGTTCGTCAACGACAAGAACCCGGCGGGCAACTACAACCCCGAGGCTGCGGCGCTCGCCTGGGGGCGGATGGTGGCCTTCTTCCGCGACAAGCTCGGTATGCCGTCCGGCTGAGCTGCCTTGACTCCCTGGCCGATCGGCATACTGTCCGCCTGCACGCTGCTGGCAGCCGCAGCCTGCACCAGCACTGGATCGCCATCGACGGCGAACGACCAACAGTCCATGCCGACCTCAGCGCCTGCCATCTCGACCAGCACCGCCGACGTCGCGACACCACCCGCAGGGCCGGCCACCGAATCGGTTGGACCCGGCTGTGCCGAGCAAGTGATGACGCGGCTGACCGAGCAGGAACGCACCGGCCAGCTGCTCATGGTCGGCGTGTCGACCTCCGCTGGCGCGGCCTCCGCGGAGCCGGCCGTGCGCGAGCACCGCGTCGGGGGCGTGGTCTATCTCGGCGGGTGGCGCGACTCCTCGACCGTCGCGGCGGCATCCGCAGCCCTCCAGCAACGGGCCACTCGCGACATCGGCCTGCTGGTCGCGGCCGACCAGGAGGGCGGGCAGATCCAGCAGCTACGCGGCGGCGGGTTCAGCACGCTGCCGGCCGCCGTCGACCAAGGCCGGATGGCGGCGGGTGAGCTGACCGCAATGTGGGCGGCCGCCGGCCGCGAGCTGCGCGCGGCCGGTGTCAACGTCAACCTCGCGCCGGTCGCCGACGTGGTCGCCAAGGGACAGGAGGGCAGCAACGCACCGATCGGGCGCTACTCGCGCCAGCTCGGCAGCGACCCGGGCCAGGTGGGGCACGCGGTGCGGGCAGTCGTGGCCGGCCTGTCCCAAGGCGGGGTACAGGCGACGGTCAAGCACTTCCCGGGGCTGGGTCGGGTCACGGGTAACACCGACGTCACTGCCCAGGGCATCACCGACGAGACGACCGGCCCGACCGACCCGTACCTCGAGCCGTTCCGGGGGGGCATCGAGGCGGGCGCGGGCCTGGTCATGGTGTCCTCGGCGCGTTACCCGAAGCTCGATCCGGCGAACCAGGCGGTGTTCTCGCCGGCCGTCATCACCGGCCTGCTGCGCGGCGCTATGGGCTATCAAGGGGTGGTGATCAGCGACGACGTCGGCGTCGCCGAGTCCGTCACGGGAGTGCCAGCGGGTGAGCGGGCCACCCGGTTCCTGGCGTCGGGGGGTGACGTCGTGCTCACGGCGCAGCCGTCGACGGTGTCTACGATGAGCTCGGCCATCACGGCACGGGCGCGCCAGGACCCGACTTTCGCCGAACAGGTGCACCGATCAGTGTCGCGGGTGCTGGCCCTGAAAGATCGGATGGGACTGCTGCACTGCGGCTAAGCCCCAGCAGAGCTACCCCTGGGGCGTGGCGAAAGCGCACCGCGGCCCCACGGCCGTCAGCAACCGGACGTCCAGGGTGGCCAGTCGCGCGTCGAGAGACTCGGCAAGCGCCACGTACCATCCGTCGTATGCGGTCACATTGTCCCTGAGCTCCCACACGCGGGCGGCGAATGGTTCGTAACTGCCCCGCTGTCGACCAGGGCCGCGACCACGAGACTGGAATGGACAACGAGCGTCATCCACGGTCGGCGTCCCGATGGCCCAGGATGGACACGGCCGACAGCTCGCTGCCGGTCCGTTGCTTGCGTTCGCGAACTCGCGCCAGCCACACGTCTGGATCGGGCCGCCGCGCCAGTTCGATCAACTGGGACCGCAGGTACTCCTGGAGGGATCGGCCGCTGAGGGCGGCCCGGGAGGCAAGTTCGTCCCGAGTGTCCTCGGGCACGTTGCGAATAGTGATAGCGGTCGCCATAGCACATCTAGCTCGGCGCCACGACCAGCAGGCCGTTGAGCTCCGCTGCGTCTGCCAGGCCCTCGTCGTAGGTGACCAGTCCCTCCAGGTCGTCACCCAGAGCCAGCGCAGCGGCCAGGTGAACCGCGTCCAGGCTGCGCAGCTGTGTCGGACCCACCCTGCCAGCCTGCTCGAAGATAGCCGTGGAGACCTGGATCAACGTCAGGCCGTCAAGCACCGTGCGGGCTCGGACCAGCCTCTCGGGCACTGCTCGGCGGACCGCACGGATCAGCTCGGTACGAGCCAGGTCGCAGGACACCGGGGCGCGATCGCCAACCTTGAGCCAGGCCTGCAGAGCCGCCGTCTCCGCCTCGGCGACGACGAGCTTGACCAGTGCAGAGGTGTCCAGATAGAACGCCACTCAGTACTGCTCAGCATCGCGTTGGGCCGCCAACACGTCGGACAGATCGGGACCCGGAGCGGGGGAAGACAGGTCGGCCAGGTCGTGCTTGGCCGGTCGAGCGAGGCCAGCACCGACCAGCTGCGCCAGCCGGGACGCCGGGATCGGCGTCAGCTGCGCGACGGGCCGCCCACGATCCGTGATCGTCACGTGCTCCCCGGCGGCCGCCTGCGCAACGACCGCGGACGCGTTCTGCTTCAGCGCTCGAATCCCGACCGTGCCCATGTGCTTCATTGTAGCCCAGGCAGAGGTGGTGCGACAGGCGCTCCGGCTTGCCGATGCCTTGGGCAGGGGTCTCGGGACGCTTCTCCGGCTGCCCCGCCCGGCGCACCCTCCAGTGTGGAGCTGAGGGGACTCGAACCCCTGACCCCCTCCATGCCATGGAGGTGCGCTACCAGCTGCGCCACAGCCCCGCCCCGGTGAAACCGGGAAACCCATCGATCCTAGCCAACCTCATCCTCGGACGCGAAATCATGGTTGGGCACGCCCTCGTTGTAGGTGAGCAGCCGTAGCCGGCCGCCGGGCTCGCTCTCCTGCAGCGTCGTCCACGTGCAGTTGGCCATCGTCGCGAAGACAGCTTCGGTGGTCTGCGGCAGTCCCAGCAGCGCCAGCATCGACGCGCGCAGGCAGGCCCCGTGCATGACAACGATCCCGGTCTGCCCCTCCGCCAAGGCCGCCACATAGCCACGAAGCGCAGGCACCGCTCGCGCCAGGACGTCGGCCGTCGACTCGGCACCGGGAACTAGGACGGTCTCATCACCTCGCTCCCACGCGGCATACTCCACGGGGAAGTTCTGCGCGAACTCGCCACGCGTCATTCCTGAGCGCGCCCCAACCGAGTACTCGCGCAGGCGCACGTCGGTTTCGACGCGAAGTCCGGTGAAGCCAGAGATGTATGCCGCGGTCTGGCTGGCGCGAGCCAAGTCGCTCGACCACAGGCGCGACGGGCGCAAGGCGGCCAGGTACGGCGCAGCCCGCTCGGCTTCATCGTGCCCCACGTCGTCGAGCTCGATGTCGGTGTGCCCCTGGGCCCGGCGGGCGACGTTCCAGTCGGTGCGTCCGTGGCGCACCAGGACGAGCTTGCGGACCCGGTCAGACGGAAAGGAGCTCCAGCGGGTGGGCATCAGGCACCGTCTGCGTCAGTGGACATCAGGCACCGTCGGCGTCAGTAGACATCAGGCACCGTCTGCGTCAGTGGACATCACGCAGAGTCGGCGTCATGCAGCGGCCGCGGCAACGTCTCGACGGCGTCCAGGTCCACTGTGGGACAGTCTTTCCACAGCCGTTCGAGCTGGTAGTAACGCCGCTCGTCGGTGTGCTGGACATGCACCACGACGTCGGCGAAGTCGATGAGTACCCAGCGCCCTTCCCTGGCTCCCTCGCGCCGTACCGGCTTGACCCCCTGTTCACGCAGCCGCTGCTCCACCTCGTCGACGATCGCGCCGGCCTGGCGGTCGTTGGCGGCGGTCGCGATGAGGAAGACGTCGGTGAGCGCCAGCCGGTCGGAGACGTCTATGGCAACGACGTCCTCGGCGATCTTGTCCAGGGCCGCCTCGGCCGCGACTTTGGCCAGGCTCAGAGCACGGGGGGTAGCGGGCACGGATCTCCTAGAGAGCAGGGGTCATGGCTCTGGGTACGCCAGCGCGATACAGCCGGTATTTGGTGATGTACTGCACCACTCCGTCGGGCACGAGGTACCACACCGGCTGTCCCTTCCCCACGCGCTCGCGGCAGTCGGTCGAGGAGATGGCCATGGCCGGCACCTCTTGCAAGGTGATCTTGTCCGTCGGCAGTCCCTTGTTCGACAGGGCATGCCCTGGGCGCGTGACCCCGATGAAGTGTGCCAGGTGCCACAGCTCGTCGACATCGCGCCAGGTGAGGATCTCGGCGAGCGCGTCGGCTCCGGTGATGAAGAACAGCTCGGCGTCCGCACGTTCCCGGCGCAGGTCACGAAGAGTGTCGATGGTATAGGTAGCACCGGCCCGGTCGATGTCCACCCGGCTGACCGTGAAGCGCGGGTTGGAGGCCGTGGCGATCACCGTCATGAGATAGCGGTGCTCAGCGGTGCTCACCTCGGTCAGCGCCTTCTGCCAGGGCTGACCGGTCGGCACGAAGACCACCTCGTCAAGGTGGTACAAGGACGCCACCTCGCTCGCGGCGACCAGGTGGCCGTGGTGGATGGGATCGAAGGTGCCGCCCATCACCCCGAGCCGCTTGCTCAGTGCGGCCCTCCTGCTGGCCGCCCGCCTGCAGCGTGGCCTTCTCCTGCCGGACGCGAGTACCGGTCGCGCACCTTGTATGCCGTGCCCCGGAACGCCCACGTGAGCCCGAGCAACAGCGCGAAGCCGAGCAGGAACAAGATGCCGTACAGCGGGGCCGGCATCGGCAGCTGGCGGCGCTCCTCCTCCTCGGCGAGCACCGCAGCAGTGACCAGGACAGGCAGGGCACTGGCGAGCATGACCCTCATGGTAGCGGGTCCACTGTTTCGTTCGGCGCAGCCCTCACGGGCAAGACCGGCTCACAGCACAGCCGAGGCACAGATGCGACCGTACTCTTGACGTCATGAGCACCGAGCTGTCCGTCGTCGTGCCGATGTACAACGAGCAGGAGGTCCTGCCCCTGCTCGCCGCCCGGCTGCGCCCCGTGCTCGACGGGCTGACCACGGCATACGAGGTCGTGTGCGTCGACGACGGCAGCCGCGACCTCACTCCCGCGCTGCTCATGCGCCTCTCCCGCGAGTGGCCGCAGGTGCGCATCGTGCGCCTGCGGGCCAACGCCGGGCACCAGGCCGCCATCTCCGCGGGCCTGGAGGTCGCGCGCGGTGACTACGTCGTGACCATCGACGCCGACCTGCAGGACCCGCCCGAGGTGATCGCGGACCTGCTCGAGACGGCCCGGCGCGAACAGGTCGACGTCGTCTACGGGGTCCGCAGCGACCGCTCGAGCGACTCGCTGTTCAAGCGGGTCACGGCCCGGGCGTTCTACGCCGGCATCCGCGCGATCAGCGGCACCGGCGCACACAGCGACGCCGGCGACTTCCGGCTCATGTCCCGCGCGACGGTCGACGCGGTCAACCAGCTGCCCCAGACCAACCGGGTCCTGCGCTTCGTCGTCCCGGCGCTGCACTTCCCGTCCGCGACGGTCGAGTACCGGCGCGACGAGCGAGCCGCGGGCACGTCCAAGTACCCGTTCGTCAAGATGATGCGGCTATCGGTGGACTCGGTCACCGGGTTTTCGCTTTTCCCGTTGCGCCTGGCGACCTACTTTGGGCTTGGGGGCGCGGCGCTGATCGTGCTGGCCGGTGTGGTCCTGCTCTTCGCCGCGCGCTCGGGCTCGACGGTTCCCGGCTGGACGTCGACGGTCCTCATCGTCGGGGGCGTGGGCGCCGTGCAGCTGTTCTGTCTCGGGCTGCTCGGCGAGTACGTCGGACGGATGTACACCCAGATGCAGGGGCGGCCGGCCTACTTCATCGCCTTCGACTCCAAGGCGCCGAGCCGCCCGACCGTGCTGAGCCCCGACGTGAAGCCGCAGCCGTATCCCGAGCTAGACCCGGACCTGCCCATCGCCCTCGACGACCCACTTCGTCGTCGTCAGCTCGGGTAGGGCCATCGGGCCGCGGGCGTGCAGCTTCTGCGTGGAGATGCCAATCTCGGCACCCATCCCGAACTGCCCGCCGTCGGTGAACCGGCTCGACGCGTTGACCATGACGACTGCCGCGTCGACCTCGGCGACGAACCGCCGGGCTGCACCCCGGTCCTCGGTGAGGATGACCTCGGTGTGCGTCGTGCCGTTGACGCGGATGTGCTCGAGCGCCTCGTCCAGGGTCGCGACGGTGCGCAGGTTCATCTCCAGGCGGTGCCACTCCGTCGCATAGTCGGCCTTCGTGACGAGTTGGTATGCCGCGCCTGCGGCTTCGGCGTAGGGCGCGACCTCGGGTGCCACATGCAGCAGTACGCCGGCGTTGGCGAGCGCGGTGATGACGTCCGGTAGGAACTTTTCGGCGACCGCTTCGTGGACCAGCAGCGACTCGGCCGCGTTGCACACCGACGGACGTTGGGTCTTCGAGTTGACCGCCACGGCCAGGGCTCGGCTCAAGTCGGCGGCGGCGTCGACGTAGACATGGTTGACCCCGATTCCCGTCTCGATGACCGGAACGGTGGACTCGCGCACCACGGTCTGGATCAGCTCCGCGCCGCCTCGGGGGATGACCAGGTCGACCAGCCCCCGGGCGGTCATGAGCGCGCGGGCCGCGTCGTGACCGCCGCCGTCGAGCAGGCTCACCGCATCCTGCGGAAGACGCAGCGACGAGAGCACCTCGCGCAGCACTGCGACGAGGGCCCGGTTGGACGACGACGCCGCCGAGCCACCGCGCAGGATCACGGCGTTGCCGCTTTTGACCCCGAGCGTCGCGGCGTCGACGGTCACGTTCGGCCGAGCCTCGTAGATCATCCCGACCACGCCCATCGGGACGCGGACCTGGCGGATCTGCAGGCCGTTGGCCAGGGTCCCGCCGCGCACGACCTCACCCACCGGGTCGGGCAGCGCGGCAACCTCGCGCACCGCGTCGGCGATCTGGCGCACCCGCCGCTCGTCGAGCAGAAGCCGGTCGAGCAGGCCCTCCGGCATACCGCGCTCGCGTCCACGGGCAAGGTCTTCGGCATTGGCGGCGACGATCTCGCTCGCTCGCGTGTCCAGGGCATCTGCCATCGACAACAGTGCGGCGTCCTTCTCAGCGCGGTTGAGCAGGGCGAGCCGGCGTGCGGCGGACCTGGCCCGTCCTGCCAGGTCGGCGACCTGCGCGACGACTGCGGGGGCGATCGGTTCGGCCATGACGTCCAGGGTAGGCGTCAGGCGCGCTCAGTCGCGCCCGAGGATCACGATGGCGTCCCGGTGAACGACCTCGCGCTCGTACTCAGGCCCGAGCTCGCGCGCCAGGTCACGGGTGCTGCGTCCGAGTAGCGCCGGCAGCTCGTCCGCGGAGTAGTTGACCAGGCCGCGAGCCACCGCGCGCCCGGACGGCTCGCACAGCTCGACCGGGTCGCCGGCAACGAACGACCCGCGCACCTCGGTCACCCCCGCGGGCAGGAGGGACTTGCGCCGCACCACCACCGCGTGGACCGCACCGTCATCGAGCAGCAGCCGGCCCTGGGGCGCCGTCGCATGCGCCAGCCATAGCAAGCGGCTGGGCGGGCGTCGTTGTCCCGGAACGAAGATCGTGCCGACGTCCGCTCCGCTCAGCGCTTCCGACACCCGGTCGGTCGCGGTGAGCAACGCCGGTATGCCGGCCGCGTTGGCGATCGCAGCCGCCTCGATCTTGGTCGACATCCCTCCAGTCCCCACCTGCGTGCCGGCCCCCTTCACGGCGACGTCAGCCAGGTCGGCTGCTCCCCGCACGAGCGGGATTCGGCGAACGCCGGCACGACTGGGCGGCCCGTCGTAGAGGGCATCCACGTCCGAGAGCAGCACGAGTGCCTCGGCCTGCACCAGATGTGCGACGAGTGCGGCGAGCCGGTCGTTGTCGCCGAAGCGGATCTCGTGGGTGGCCACGGTGTCGTTCTCGTTGACCACGGGCAGGATCCGCAGGTCGAGAAGCCGCTCCAGGGTGCGCCGGGCGTTGAGGTAGTGGCTGCGCCGGGTCACGTCGTCGAGGGTGAGCAGCACCTGGCCGACACCGACCCCGTGGGCACCGAACGCCTGCTGATATGCGGTGATCAACGCCCCTTGGCCCACGCTCGCGGCGGCCTGCTGGGTGGCCAGGTCGCGGGGGCGGCGGGTCAACCCGAGCGGGGCCATCCCTGCGGCGATGGCGCCCGAGGAGACCAGGACGATGGAGTCGCCGGCACGATGGCGGGCAGCCACAGAGTTGACCAGGGCAACCAGGCGGCCGACGTCGAGGCCGCCGTCCGGGCTGGTCAACGAGCTGGACCCGACCTTGACGACCAGCCGTTGCGCCTTGACAAGGGCGGTGCGCGGCACGGCATACCAGTCTATCGGGGCGCTGCCGACTCGCTCCGGCCGCTGCTGCTACTGCTCGGCGCGGCGCTCGGCCTCAAGCTCGGCCTGGGTGCGGGCCCGGGCGGCATACCGCTGCTGCTGGCGCCCGCGTCGCGCGCCGCGAGTGGGACGGGTTGGCTCGGCGAGGCGTGGGTCGGTGCCGCGGGGGCCGGCCAGCCGCTCGGCGCCGCTCGCGAGCGATGGCTCCCAGTCGAAGACGACCGCGTTGTCCGCCTCGCCGATCAGGACGCTGTCCCCGGCCACCGCGCCGGCCCGCACCAGCTCGTCCTCGACCCCGAGTCGCTGCAGCCGGTCGGCGAGGTAGCCCACCGCCTCGTCGTTGCTGAAGTCGGTCTGGCGCACCCATCGGGTCGGGCGCTCCCCCACTACCCGGTATGCCGGTCCGTCCGGCGTCTGCTCACGGCGCACGACAAACCCGGGGTCGTCGACTGCCCTGGGGCGCAGGACGATTCGAGCTGGTTCCCGATCGGCGAAATGCGCTCGCGCGTCGCGGACGTGTCGGGCGAGAGCAAACGACAGCTCGCGCAGTCCCGTGTGCGAGGCCGCGGACACCACGAACGCCTCCAGGCCGCGGGCGAGCAGGTCCGGCAGGACCAGCTCGGCCAGCTGCGCGGCCTCGGGCACGTCGGCCTTGTTGAGCACGACCACACGGGTGCGCTCGGCCAGTGGACGACCGCCGAGGTCGGCATCGGGGACGTAGCGCGCAAGCTCACGCTCGATGACGTCCAGGTCGGTCAACGGGTCGCGAAGGGGCTCGAGGGTTGCGCAGTCGACGACGTGGACCAGCACCGAGCACCGCTCGACGTGCCGGAGGAACTCCAGCCCGAGGCCGCGGCCCTCGTGCGCCCCCGGGATGAGGCCGGGAACGTCGGCGACGGTGAACCGCTCCTCGCCTGCCGTCACGACTCCGAGCGTGGGGACCAGTGTGGTGAACGGGTAGTCGGCGATCTTGGGGCGGGCGGCCGACAGCGCTGCCACGAGCGACGACTTGCCTGCCGACGGGAAGCCGATGAAGGCGACATCCGCCAGGGTCTTGAGCTCGAGCACGACATCGAAGGCCTCGCCAGGCTCTCCTAGCAGCGCAAAGCCGGGTGCCTTGCGCCGAGGCGAGGCCAGCGCCTTGTTGCCCAGCCCGCCACGGCCGCCGCGGGCGATGACGTGCTCGGCACCTTCGCGCACCAGGTCTGCGATGACCCGGCCGTCCACATGCTTGACCACGGTGCCCGGTGGGACGCACAGCAGCAGGTCCTCGCCGTTCGCCCCGTTGCGCTCGTCCCCGGCGCCTGGCCGCCCGTTGGTGGCGCGACGGTGTGGGTGATGGTGGTAGTCGAGCAGGGTCCAGGACTGCGGGTCGGCGCGGGCGATGACCGAGCCGCCTCGACCCCCGTTGCCCCCGTCCGGCCCGCCGAGCGGCTTGTACTTCTCGCGTCGGACCGACGCGACGCCGTCACCACCGTCACCAGCGGCGACGTGCAGGACCACCCGGTCGACGAAGGTCGTCGCCATGCTCCGCGGACAGCGCGAAGGCTAGGCGTCCGACTCCACGGCCCGCACGTTCACCGTCCTGCGGCCTCGCCGGGTGCCGAACGTCACCGAGCCGGCCACCAGGGCGAACAGCGTGTCGTCGCCACCGCGGCCCACGCCGTCGCCAGGATGAAAGTGCGTGCCGCGCTGTCGGACGATGATCTCCCCGGCGTTGACCAGCTGCCCGCCGAAGCGCTTGACCCCGAGGCGCTGCGCGTTGGAGTCGCGGCCGTTGCGGGTCGAGGACGCGCCCTTCTTGTGTGCCATGTCAGTGCCTATACCTCAGTGCCTATTCTCAGTGGCTATACCGGTGATCTTGACCTGGGTCAGTGGCTGGCGGTGGCCCTGCCGCTTGCGGTAGCCGGTCTTGTTCTTGTACTTGAGGATCCGGATTTTCGGGCCCTTCACGGGCTTGACCACCTCGGCACGCACGGAGACCCGGGACAACGCGTCGGCGTCAGCGGTCACCTTCTGGCCGTCGACCACCAGCACCGCCGGGAGGTCTACGGTGTCACCGACCTGGCCGCTCACCTTGTCGATGACGAGCGTGTCACCGACGGACACCTTCTCCTGACGCCCACCAGCGCGGACGATCGCGTACACGTCGGGCTCACTTTCGCTTGCGAGGAACAGGGTGGTTTCCGGGAGTCGGTGGGCGCACCAACGCGACAGCCTACCGGTCGGCCGAGGGGCGGCCAAACCGCCGGGTCATTCCGGACTTGGCGGCGGCCCGGCGGGGGCGATGACCCGGCCGTGCCTGCGGCGCCGAGGTGCCGGCGTCGCAGCGACCTCACCGTCTCCATCCGCGTCCTCGCCGGCGGCGTCCTCAGCGGGCCAGCCCAGCTGATCGGGCGCGTCGTCCCAGACAAGTGGCGTCTCGTCGCTGTCCAGCGGACCGCCCGGGAGACGGTCATCCGGACGGTCACGGTCGGTGGCAGCGTCAGCCTCAGCGGCCTGCGGCTCATCGTCGGCCTCAGCGGGCTGCGGCTCATCCAGGCTCGCCAACTCGCCGGCCAGGTGTGCGCTCTTGATCGCCGCCGCGTGCGCGGCTGCGGCGATCTGGGCGGGTGTCGGGCCACCGTGCGGGGGTGTGGGCGACGCTTCGGCCGTTGCCGGGCGCCCGCGTCGCGAGGCTGTGCGGCCTGAGGTTGACCCGGCCGGCTCGACCTCGGGGACGCGGTCGACGGGTTCGCTGTGGATGAGGTAGCCGCGCCCGTTGCAGTGCTCGCAGGTCTCGGAGAACACCTCGATCAGACCGGAGCCGACCCGCTTGCGCGTCATCTGCACGAGCCCGAGCGAGGTCACCTCGGCCACCTGATGCTTCGTCCGATCGCGGCCAAGGCACTCCAGAAGCCGCCGCACCACCAGGTCGCGGTTGGACTCCAGCACCATGTCGATGAAGTCGATGACGATGATCCCGCCTATGTCGCGCAGCCGCAGCTGGCGCACGATCTCCTCGGCTGCCTCGATGTTGTTGCGAGTGACGGTCTCCTCGAGGTTGCCCCCCGATCCGACGAACTTGCCGGTGTTGACGTCGATGACGGTCATCGCCTCGGTGCGGTCGATGACGAGCGACCCACCGGAGGGCAGCCAGACCTTGCGGTCCATCGCCTTGGCGATCTGCTCGTCGACTCGGTGGTGGGCGAACAGGTCCTCCTCACCGGTCCACCGCACCAGCCGGTCGGCCAGGTCGGGAGCCACGGTGTGGACGTACCCGCTCACCTCCTCCCAGCCGGCCTCGCCCGAGACAACGAGCTGGGTGAAGTCCTCGTTGAAGATGTCGCGGATCACCCGCACCGTGAGGTCGGCCTCGCCGTGCAGCAGGACGGGCGGGCCGCCCTTGCCCTTTCGGGCGTTGCCTGCGCCCTCCGCCTGGGCGCGGATCTGCTCCCATGTCGCGCTGAGGCGCTCCACATCCGCGCGCAGGTCGGCCTCTGAGGCGCCCTCTGCGGCGGTTCGCACGATGACTCCGGCAGTCTCGGGCACCACCTCGCGCAGGATTCGCTTGAGCCTGGCTCGCTCGGTGTCTGGCAGCTTGCGGGAGATCCCGGTCATGCCGCTGTCCGGAACGTAAACCAGGTATCGGCCCGGCAAGGACATCTGCGAGGTCAGCCGGGCCCCCTTGTGGCCCATCGGGTCCTTGGTCACCTGGACCAGGACCGACTGCCCTGACTCGAGGGCGTTCTCGATCCGCTTAGGGGCTCCGGAGTCCAGACCGGCCGCGTCCCAGTTGACCTCGCCGGCATACAGGACGGCGTTGCGTCCCTTGCCGATGTCGACGAACGCGGCCTCCATCGATGGCAGGACGTTCTGGACCTTGCCCAGGTAGATGTTTCCGGCCATGGAGACATTGGTGTCGCGAGAGACGTAGTGCTCGACCAGCACGCCGTCCTCGAGAACGCCGATCTGCGTGCGGTCCCCGGTGCGGCGCACGAGCATGACCCGCTCGACGCTCTCGCGCCGCGCGAGGAACTCGGCTTCGGTGATGATCGTCCGTCGGCGCCCGGCCTCGCGGCCCTCGCGGCGGCGCTGCTTCTTGGCTTCCAGCCTGGTCGAGCCCTTGAGGCTGGTCACCTCATCGCGCTCGCGCCGTGGTTCGCGGACCTTGGTCACCACACCGGGTGCGTCCTCGTCCTCCACGGACGAGCCGCTGCGGCGCCGACGGCGGGTACGCCGGCGGGAGGTGGCGCTGTCGCCAGCCTCCTCCCCCTCCTCGCCCTCGGGTTCGTCCGCGGCGGATTCGTCGCCGATCCCGGCGTCCTCGGCGGCGCGGGCGAGCTGCTCCGCAGAGCGGGACTTGCGCCCTTTGCCACCGCGTCGCCGACGCCGACGGCCGGCTGTGCCGACGTCGCTGCCCGACTGCGCCGGTTCGTGCGAGGCGGCGGCCTCATCCGGCTGGTCTGCTGGCTCTGGCTCTGGTATGCCGTCTGGCGCGGCAGCCTCGTCCGGCCCCGCAACGGCGGGTTCGGCTGGCGCCGGGTCACGGGATGCCTTGACGAGCGGCTCAGGGGCCCGGAAGAGCAGGCCGAAGCTCGTGGGACGGTTTTCCTCGTCGGGCGCCTCCTCACCTTCTGACGCCTGCTCGTCAATCCCGGCCGGCTGCGCTTGACGCTCGGGTGCTTCGTCGGTGATCTGGGCCTCGTCGGCCTGCGTCTCGAGCTCGATGGTCTCGGGGCGGTCATCGAGGCCCAGGGCCTCAGTCACGGCGAGGTCCATTGCGGTCTCGTCGGGCTCCATGGCACCGGCCGGCGGCTGCGCTTGGGGCCGCTTGCGGGTGGTGCGTTTCAGTGGTGGGGGGCCACTCTCGCCGTCGTTTCGGATGCCGGTCTTCTTGCGGATGCGTTTGGGAGGGGCCGCGTCCGCCGGCTGTTCGTCAACAGGCGCTGGGGCGGTGATCTGGTCTATGGGTTCCAGCTCGTCTCGGGATGCCAACTCGTCTGTGGATGCCATGCAGCGTCCTCTCGTGGCCTCGTGCGGCGACGGCCACACCACGGAGCGAGGCTCCACGTCACCGCGCGATGCGGCGTGTCTCGTCGCCCCGCACGCGGCGCGACGGAAGTCGTGTCGTCATGCCCGCTCGGCTCGCGCGGGATGCGCGGCACCGGGTCAGGCACCGGCGACGTTCTCTTCGGGGGCCAACGGGTCGGCCACCGACGCGCCCTCGCCCTGCAGTGGGCCTTGGGCCAGCCGGGTCACCCGGGGCGGTGCGGGCGGCTCCAGAGCACCGACTGCGCGCAGCGCGCTCAGAATGTCGTCGGGGCGCACGGCAGGTGTGGTGTGCCGTACGACCATTCGGAGTATCGCACACCCAGCGTCGATCACGTGCATGGCGATCACGGGGGCCCGGGTGTCGAAGGTGCGCAGGCCGCTCTTGCCCATCCGGGTGACCTCGGCGTTGGCGGCATCGAGGAACCGGACGACCGCCTCGCTCAGCACCGCCGGGTCCAGCCCAGGGAAGCGGACCTCCCACACGCTCGCCTGCAGCCGCTCTGCGAGCGGGCCCGGCCCGGCTTCCCGGCACTCGAGGATGTCCAGCCCATCGGGCAGAGCCGCGTCCAAAGCGCAGCGCATTGCCTCAGGGTCGACGCGGCCGGTGAGCGAGATCTCGACGTACTCGGCCTCACTTGCCGTGCCGGTCGAGGCTGCATTCGCATAGGAAATCCGCGGATGCGGATGGAACCCCGCGGAGAACGCCACCGGTAGGCCCGTTCGGCGCAGCGCCCGCTCGAGGGCGCGCTGGAAGTCCCGGGTCGAGGCGAACCGCAGCCGGCCCCGCTTGGCATAGCGAAATCGAAGCTTCTGCACGACCGGGGCGGCGGGTGGCCCGTCGGGGGTGCGTGGCGCGGGCATCGCGCGCAGCTACTCCGACTCGCCGCGCGCCTTGGCGGCCCGCGCCGCCAGCTCCGCGCGGTCCAGCTCCGCCGCCTGCTCGGGTGTCGGGGCCCGCCCACCCAGCCGGGCCGGCTGGAAGAGCAGCTCGTCGCCTTCCATCGGCGGGTATGCCGCCCACAGCTGCTCCAGTGACGCGGCCATCGCCGCGCGGACCCGCTCGGTCGCCAGCTCGGTGTCCTCGTCCGGACCGACCCGCAGCGGCCTACCGACGTCGATGAAGATCGGCAGGTTCGTGCGGCCCAGCCGTTTGGGATGGTCCTTGGTCCACACCCGCTGCGCGCCCCACATGACGATCGGGACGACCGGCACCTGTGCCTGCGCAGCGAGCCGGGCCGCGCCGGTCTTGAACTCCTTGAGCTCGAAGGAGCGCGAGATCGTGGCCTCCGGGTAGACCGCGACGACCTCGCCACGACGCAGGGCCCGAAGCGCCTCGTCGAACGCCGCCGCTCCGGCGGCCCGGTCGACGGGGATGTGGTGCATGCCGCGCATGAGCGGGCCAGTGACCGGGTGGTGGAACACCGACTCCTTGGCCATGAACCGAAGCAGGCGCCGGGCCCGCAGGGCCGCGAGACCGGCATACGTGAAGTCGAGGTACCCGGTGTGGTTGACCGTCACGACCGCCCCACCGGTGCGGGGGAAGTTCTCCGCACCGGTGACCGTGAAGCGCAGGCCCTGCGCCGCGAACAGCGTGCGGGCCAACCCGATGACCGACCAGTACAGGGGTTCCACAAGGCCACCCTAGGGCCCTGTGCAAAGCCCACGCCCCGGGTGTCTGGGAGGATGCCGTCCATGACCAGCGCACCCGCCCGCACCACGGTTCCCGAGCGCCCGACGCTTGACGGGCTCGAGGAGAAGTGGGGCGCGGTATGGGACCGTGAGGGCACCTACCGGTTCGACCGGCAACGCGCGCTGACGGCTCCGCGCTCCGAGCTGTTCACCATCGACACACCGCCGCCAACGGTGTCCGGGTCGCTGCACATGGGACACGTGTACTCCTACACCCACATCGACGTGATGGCCCGGTACAAGCGGATGGCCGGCTTCGAGGTCTTCTACCCGATCGGCTGGGACGACAACGGCCTGCCCACCGAGAAGCGCGTGCAGAACTACTACGGTGTGCGCGGCGACGCCTCGCTGCCCTACGACCCGGGCTTCCAGCCCCCGCACCGAGGCGATGTCGCCTCGATCAAGGCCGCCGACCAGGTCCCGGTGAGCCGGCAGAACTTCATCGAGCTGTGCGCCGAGCTGACCGCCGTCGACGAGGCGGCCTTCGAGGCGCTCTTTCGCCGGATGGGGTTCTCGTTGGACTGGACCATCTCCTACCGCACCATCGACGAGCACTCCCGGGCCACCGCGCAGCAGGCGTTCCTGCGCAACCTGACTCGCGGCGAGGCCTACACCGCTGAGGCACCCGGCCTATGGGACGTCGACTTCCAGACCGCCGTCGCCCAGGCCGAGCTGGAGGCCAAGGACTACCCGGGTCACTTCCACCGGGTCGCCTTCCACCGCCCGGACCATTCTCCCGTGCACATCGAGACGACCCGGCCTGAGCTCATCCCGGCGTGCGTCGCGCTGGTCGCCCATCCGGACGACGAGCGCTATGCCGACCTGTTCGGCACGGAGGTGGTCTCGCCGCTCTTCGGAGTGCGGCTGCCCGTCCTGGCCCATCCCGCCGCCGAGCCCGACAAGGGTTCGGGCATCGCCATGTGCTGCACGTTCGGCGACCTCACCGACGTGCTGTGGTGGCGTGAGCTGGCGTTGCCCACCCGTTCGCTCATCACCCGCACGGGGCGGCTGGCCTCGGAGACACCGCCGTGGCTCAGCGGTTCCGGGGCGCAGCTGTATGCCGAGCATGTCGCCGGCGCCACGGCATACGCGGCCCGCGCGGCCATCATCGCGGCGCTGCGGGAGTCGGGCGAGCTCATCGGCGAGCCCGTGGCGACCCTGCGCAAGGCCAGCTTCTACGAGCGCGGCGATAAGCCCCTGGAGATCGTCACGTCCCGGCAGTGGTACATCCGAAACGGCGGCCGCGACGCCACGCTGAACGCGGCGTTCGTCGAGCTCGGGCGGGCGCTGAGCTTTCATCCCTCGTTCTTCCG
>JBIOUP010000324.1:0-8298 GCA_044867305.1 Dermatophilaceae bacterium | reverse complement strand
TGCTGCGCCACCCGGGCATCCGGTTCACTCACCCACGGCGAACCCAGGCCGGCTCCTCGGGCTCTCCGGCCGCCTCGGAGAAGCGGCTGAGGCAGGCTCGCAAGGTCCGACGGTCGGCAGCGCTCATCCGGCTCAGGATCGCGGCGAGCATCGAGCGACGATGCTCCATGATCTCATCGAGCAGCCGTGAGCCCGCCTCGGTGAGCGAGAGCTGGACGTGACGCCGGTCCACCGGAGAGTCGCGCCGCGCGAGCAGCCCCGCGGTGACCAAGCGGTCGATGAGCCTGCTGGCGCTGGACAGGTGCACGTCCAGCTCGTCGGCCACCGCGCTCGCGTTGACGTTCTCTCGGAGCCCGACGAGCACGAGCACCCGCAGCTGCGGTGGCGTGACCACATCGCCGACGCGGGCAAGGGACGCCGCGACGACTCCCGAGAACACGCGCGCGGCCCGCATGACGACGTCCAGCTCAGGCGAAGCCTCGAGGTGCTGTCCGGCACTGGACACCGAGTCATCATGACGCAGGGCTTGCGTAACCGCAACTGTTGCGTATAGTCAACTATTGGAGTTGCGCACTGATGATCGGGATAACGTCAATGCCGAGATTGGTCGTCATCACGGGTGCGACCGGAGGCTTCGGCCGAGCGGTGGTTCGCGAACGCGCCCGCCACGGTGATCGATTGGCCCTGCTGGCAACGTCAGTCAGCGTGGCCATCGAAGCGGCCGCGGTGTGGGGGACGGCGCGGCGCCGATGAGCCGGCAGGACCGCTCGAGCGAGCGGCCGCACCCGGCGGACCCGTTCGGTCCCCGGGCGCTGCGCGACTACGCCTTCCTCGCCGACGGATACCGTGGCGCGCTCATCGGACCGCTCGGCGACGTCGCGTGGCTGTGCGCCCCGACCTGGGACTCGCCCGCGGTCTTCGCCCGCCTGGTGGACGGTCGCGGCTGCTATGCCGTCACGCCGGTCGAGACGTCGGTCTGGGGCGGGTTCTACGAGCCGGGGACGCTCATCTGGCGCAGCCGGTGGGTCACACCGACCGCTCGGATCGAGTGCCGTGAGGCGCTCGCCTGCCCGCCGGACCCGCACCGGCTGGTCCTGCTGCGCCGCCTGGAAGCGGTTGAGGGCACCGCCGTGGCCGAGGTGCTCCTCGACGTCACGGCGGACTTCGGCTCGGCCACCAGCACGGTCCATCGGGAGCAGACCGGGAGCTGGACCATCGCCTCCGGTCCGCTGCGCTGCCGATGGACCGGGGCGGCGGACGCGCGCCCGGACCGCGCCGGCCGCATGCGGCTGCGCCTGGAGCTGCCGCCCGGACAAAGCCACAGCTTGCTGCTCGAGATCAGTGACCGTCCACTCCCCAACCCGCCGAGCGACGAGGAGATGTGGGCCAGCACCGAGGAACATTGGCGGCGGTGCGTCCCTGGGTTTCAGCAGGCGGCGGCCCCGCGCGATGCCCGGCACGCCTATGCGGTGCTGCGCGGCCTCACGTCCCCCGCGGGTGGGATGGTTGCGGCACCGACCGTCGGCCTGCCCGAACGGGCGAGGTCCGCCCGCAACTACGACTACCGCTACGTCTGGTTGCGCGACCAGGCTTACGCCGGTCTGGCGGTCAGCGTCGAGCACCCGGACCCGCTGCTCGATGAGGCAGTGGCCGTCACCACAGCCCGGGTCCTCGAGCACGGCGACCGGCTGGCACCGGCATACCGGCTCGACGGGCGCCTGCCACCCCGCGAGGAACGCCTCGACCTGTCCGGCTATCCCGGCGGCGGCGTCGTGGTCGGCAACTGGGTGCGCGGCCAGTTCCAGCTCGACTGCTGCGGCGAGCTGTTGCAGCTGTATGCCGCCTCGGGCCGCCACGACCATCTCACCTCCGACGACGTGCGAGCCGTCTCCGCCCTCCTCGATCTCATCGAGACCCGCTGGGATGCGCCGGACGCGGGGATCTGGGAGCTCGAGGACGACTGGTGGACCCAGTCGCGGCTGGCGTGCGTCGCCGGGTTGAGAGCGACCGCGAAGCACGTTCCGAGCGTCGATTCGGGGCGGCTGGCCACCCTCGCGGACGCGATCCTGGCCGAGACGTCCAAGCGGGCGCTGGGGCGGGACGGTGTGTGGCGGCAGGCTCCGGCCCGGCCCGGGGTGGACGCAGCGTTGCTGCTCCCGCCAGTGCGCGGTGCTCTGTCACCTGGTGACCCACGCAGCGTGGCCACTCTGCGAGCGGTGACGCGTCAGCTGGTGGAGGACGGGTACGTCTACCGGTATGCCGTCAACGGCCAGCCCCTGGGCCACGCCGAAGGAGCCTTCCTGCTGTGCGGGTTCATCATGTGCCTGGCGCAGCTGGCCGCCGGGAACCTTGTCGAGGCATTCCGGTGGTTCGAGCGCCAGCGCGCCGCGACCGGGCCCGCCGGCTTGTTCTCCGAGGAGTTCGACGTGCTCCAGCGTCAGCTGCGCGGGAACCTGCCCCAAGGCTTCGTCCATGCGTTGCTGCTCGAATGCAGTGTGCGCCTCGGGCAGACCGACGAGGGCCGGGCGGCGGCGTAAGGAGGCGGGGTGGACACGGGTGCTCTCCTTGACGTGGAGCCGCTCGAGGCGGCCCTGCGCAACCGGGTCGACGGCGAGGTCCGCTTCGACGTGGGCAGCCGCGCGGCATACTCCGTGGACTCCTCCAACTACCGCCAGGTGCCGATCGCGGTCGTCGCCCCCCGAACCGTCGACGCCGCGGTGGACGCGATCGCGGTATGCCGCGAGCTGGGCGCTCCGGTGCTCTCCCGCGGCGGCGGCACGAGCCTGGCCGGGCAGACGGTCAACGAGGCGGTCGTCCTTGACTGGACGAAGTACTGCCACCATCTGGTCTCCGTCGACGTCGAGGCGCGCACGTGCGTCGTCGAACCGGGCATCTCGCTCGACGAGCTCAACCGTCAGTTGGCCCGCCACGGCCTCATGTTCGGCCCGAAGCCGGCCACCCACCGCACCTGCACCCTCGGCGGGATGATCGGCAACAACTCGTGCGGCTCCACCGCGCAGGCGTACGGCAAGACCGCCGACAACGTCACGCGGCTCGAGGTGCTCACCTACGACGGGCTGCGCATGTGGGTCGGGCCCACCTGCGACGACGAGTATGCCGCGATCCTCGCCGAAGGAGGCCGCCGCGCCGAGATCTACCACGGCCTGCGCGAGCTGCGCGACGAGCACCTCGCCCTCATCCGCACCCGCTACCCGAAAATCCCGCGGCGCGTCTCGGGCTACAACCTCGACTCGCTGCTGCCGGAGAACCACTTCGACCTCGCGCGAGCCCTGGTCGGTTCCGAGGGGACCCTGGTGACCGTCCTGCACGCCGAGCTGGCGCTGGTGGAGGTTCCCCGCGCGAAGGCGATGGTCGTCCTGGGCTACCCCGACATCGCCGCGGCCGGCGACGGCGTGCGACGAGTGCTGCCCCACCAGCCCTGGCAGCTGGAAGGGCTGGGGCAGGTGCTCGTCGAGCTGGAGAAGGAAGCCGGGCTCGCCAAGGACGCCGTCCGTGCGCTGCCGCGGGGGGGCGGGTGGCTCATGGTCCAGTTCACCGGAGACGACCAGGACGAGGCGGATGCCAAGGCGAACGCGCTCCTGGACGACCTCGAAAAGGGCGAGGACCGCCCGCACGTGCGCCTGATCGACGACCCGGCCAAGGAAGACGTGCTCATCGAGGTGCGGGAGGCCGGCCTCGGCGCGACCGCCCACCCGCTTGCCAAGCACGAGAACTGGGAGGGCTGGGAGGACTCCGCCGTGCCCCCGGAGCGGCTCGGTCCCTACCTGCGTGACCTACGCGGGTTGCTCGACGAGTTCGGCTACGACCGTGACGAAACCGCGCTCTACGGTCACTTCGGCCAGGGCTGCGTGCACACCCGCATCCCGTTCGAGCTGCGCACGGTCGACGGCATCGCGCGCTACCGCGCGTTCGCCGAGCGAGCCGCCGACCTGGTCGTCTCCTACGGCGGCTCGCTCTCGGGAGAACACGGCGACGGCCAGTCCCGAGGCGAGCTGTTGCCGCGGATGTTCGGCGCCGAGGTGGTCGGCCTCTTCGGGCAGGTGAAGGCGTTCTTCGACCCGGACAACCGGATGAACCCCGGCAAGGTCGTCTCGCCCAACCCGCTCGACGGCCAGCTGCGGCTCGGCCCGGACTACTCGCACGTCGAGCCCACGACCCTGTTCGCCTACCCACGCGACGAGGGCCGCTTCAGCAAGGCGGCACTGCGCTGCGTCGGCATCGGCACCTGCCGCAACGCCGCCAGCGACGAGCAGGTCATGTGCCCGTCGTACATGGTCACCCGCGAGGAGGAGCACAGCACCCGCGGGCGCGCCCGGCTGCTGTTCGAGATGCTGCGCGGCACGACGATCACCGACGGCTGGCGCTCGACCGAGGTCCGCGACGCCCTCGACTTGTGCCTGGCCTGCAAGGGCTGCAAGTCCGACTGCCCGGTCGGCGTCGACATGGCCACCTACAAGGCCGAGTTCCTCGCCCAGCACTACCGGGGGCGGCTGCGCCCGATGGCGCACTACTCGATGGGGTGGCTGCCGCTCTGGGCGCGCCTCGCCGGCCATGCCCCACGCGCCGTCAACGCGGTGACCTGCTCGCCGCTGGCACCGCTGGTGAAGAAGGCCGGTGGGATCGCTTCCGAACGGGCCATTCCGAAGTTCGCCCCCGAGCCGTTCGTCAGCTCGTGGAAGCGGCGCCCGGCTTGGAGCCGTCCGGCGACCCGCGATCGGGCACCGGTCCTGCTCTGGCCGGACTGCTTCTCGAACGCCTTCCACCCCAACGTGGCCGGCGCCGCCGTGCGGGTGCTCGAGGATGCCGGCTTCGAGGTCCGGGTCCCGACCGCGCCGGTCTGCTGCGGGCTGACCTGGGTGTCGACCGGGCAGCTGCGCACCGCGAAAGCCGTGCTGCGCCGCACCGTTGGCGTGCTTCGCGACGACCTGCGACACGGCATACCGGTCGTCGGGCTCGAACCGTCGTGCACCGCGGTGTTCCGCTCCGACGGGGTGGACCTGCTGCCCGGGGACGAGGACATGCGCCGCCTGTCCAAGGCGACCCGGACCCTCGCCGAGCTGCTCACCGAGCGGGCCCCGCATTGGCGCCCGCCCCGGCTCGACGTCAGCGCAATTGTGCAGACGCACTGCCACCAGCACGCGATCATGGGCGTCGACGCCGATACCGACCTGATGCAGGCCGCCGGAATCGACGCCGACCGGCTCGGCTCGGGCTGCTGCGGTCTGGCGGGCAACTTCGGCTTCGAGACGGGCCACTATGCCGTGTCGCGAGCGGCCGGCGAGCGGGTCCTGCTGCCTCGGGTGCGCGACGCCGACCCGGACACGGTGGTCCTCGCGGACGGGTTCAGCTGCCGCACCCAGATCGAGCAGGGCGACACCGGCCGCACCGCCCTGCATCTTGCCGAGCTGCTGGCCCGTGGGCTGGACGCCGTCCCTGCCCAGCACAAGATCGCCAAGGAGGGCACATGAGCACCGTCGCCGACTACATCCTGGCTCGCTTGCGGGAGTGGGGTGTCGAGCATGTTTTCGGGTATGCCGGTGACGGCATCAACGGCCTGCTCGCCGCGTGGGAGCGGGCGCAGGACCAGCCCCGGTTCGTCCAGGCTCGCCACGAGGAGATGGCCGCCTTCGAGGCGTGTGGTTATGCCAAGTTCAGCGGCCGGGTCGGCGTGTGCGCCGCGACGAGCGGGCCGGGCGCCATCCACCTACTCAACGGGCTCTACGACGCCAAGCTCGACCACGTGCCGGTCGTGGCCCTCATCGGCCAGGCGGCCCGCAGCGCGATGGGCGGGTCCTACCAGCAGGAGGTCGACCTGCTCAGCGTGTTCAAGGACGTTGCCAACGAGTACTGCCAGATGGTCATGGTGCCCCATCAGCTGCCCAACGTCCTGGACCGGGCGCTGCGCATCGCCGCGGCCAAGCGCACCGTGACGGCCGTCATCCTCCCGAGCGATGTGCAGGAGCTGGAGTACTCTCCGCCGCCGCACGCCTTCAAGATGGTGCCGTCCAGCCTCGACCAGACCTTCGCGGCCCCGGTGCCTACCGAGGCGGACCTGCGGCGAGCCGCCGACGTTCTCAACTCGGGCAGCAAGCTCGCCATCCTGGTCGGCCAGGGCGCCCGGTCCGCGGCCGCCGAAGTCACCGAGGTCGCCGACCTGCTCGGCGCCGGGGTCGCCAAGGCGCTGCTCGGCAAGGACGTGCTCCCAGATGAGGTGCCCTGGGTCACCGGCTCGATCGGGCTGCTCGGGACCCGGCCCTCGTACGAGCTGATGACCGACTGCGACACCCTGCTCGTCGTCGGGTCGAACTTTCCCTACACCCAGTTCCTGCCGCCGTTCGAGGGCGGCCTGGCGTCGGTCCGGGCGGTCCAGATCGACTCCGACCCCACCATGGTCGGCTTGCGCTACCCCTTCGAGGTCAACCTTATTGGCGACTCGGCCGCCACCTTGCGTGCGTTGCTGCCCCTCCTGCAGCGCCAGCAGGACCGTGGCTGGCGCGAGAGCGTCGAGGCGAACGTGCACCGCTGGTGGCAGGTCATGGACGCCCGCGCGCAGGTTTCCGCCGACCCGATCAACCCCGAGCGGGTCTTCGCCGAGCTGTCGCCGCAGCTGCCGGACGAGGCCATGCTCGCCGCCGATTCTGGGTCGGGCACGAACTGGTACGCCCGGCACGTGAAGATCCGCGGGTCGATGCGGGGCACCCTCTCGGGCACCCTGGCCACGATGGGCTGCGGCGTTCCGTACGCGATCGGCGCGAAGTTCGCCCATCCGGACCGGTTCGCCCTCGCGATGGTCGGCGACGGCGCCATGCAGATGAACGGCCTGGCCGAGCTTATCACCGTCGCCAAGTACTGGCGCGACTGGGCCGACCCGCGTCTGGTGGTCCTGGTCCTGCAGAACGGCGACCTCAACCAGGTCACGTGGGAGCTGCGCGCCATGGGTGGGTCGCCGCAGTTCCTCCCGTCGCAGCAGCTGCCGGACGTCGACTACGCGGCGTTCGCGCGTGGGCTCGGCCTGCACGGCATACACGTGGAGGATCCGGATCACGTCGGATCCGCCTGGACCGAAGCCCTCGGGATGCAGCGGCCCTGCGTCGTCGTCTTCCGCACCGATCCCGCGGTGCCGCCCATTCCTCCGCACGCGACGTGGGACCAGGTGACCAAGGCCGCCGAGTCCGTGGTCCGCGGCGACTCCGACCGCCTCGACGTCATCAAGGAGGGCGTCAAGAGCAAGCTCGCCGAAGTGCTGCCGGGTCATCCGCAATGAGTCGCCGGACCACCGAAGGCGCGACGGTCACCGGCGTCGAGGCGACGGCATACCGGATCCCGACCGACGCGCCCGAGGCGGACGGCACCTTCGCCTGGCACGATACGACTCTCGTGCTCGTCCGGGCACGGGCCGAGGGCGTCGAGGGGGCCGGGTGGACCTATGGGTCGGCGGCGATCGTCGCCCTCGTGCGCCACACGCTGGCACCGGTCGTCATCGGAGCCGATGCGCTGGCCAACGTCGCGCTCTGGAGCGGGATGGCCCGGGCCCTGCGCAACATCGGCCGTCCGGGGATGGCGGCCATGGCGCTGTCGGCGGTGGACTGCGCGCTGTGGGACCTCAAGGCGAGGCTGCTCGGCATCCCGTTGCACCGGCTGCTCGGGGCGGCGCGAGACCGCGTGCCGCTGTACGGCTCCGGGGGCTTCACCAGCTACGACCGCGACCAGCTCGACACCCAGCTGCGCCGCTTCCTCGGCCACGGCATGGCCGCGGTGAAGATCAAGATCGGCGAAGCCTGGGGCACCCGGCCGGCACGCGATCTCGAGCGGGTGCGTCAGGCGCGAGAGGTCCTCGGGCCCGACGTCGGGCTCTTCGTCGACGCGAACGGCGGGTATGCCGTGGGCCAGGCCGTGCGGGTGGCCAAGGCGCTCGACGAGCTGGACGTGCGCTGGTTGGAGGAGCCGGTGTCCAGCGACGACCTGGCCGGACTGCGGACCGTCCGGCGCAGCACGCTGGCCGACGTGGCCGCCGGGGAGTACGGCGACAGCCTGGACTACTTCCGCCGGATGTGCGGCGCCGACGCGCTCGACTGCCTGCAGGTCGACCTCACCCGCTGCGGCGGCATCACCGAGCTGCAGCGCATCGCCGCCGTCGCCGCGGCAGCCCAGCTGGAGCTGTCCGGCCATTGCGCGCCCTACCAGCACGCCCCAGCGATGGCGCCCCTGCCCAACCTGCGGCATCTGGAGTACTTCCATGACCACGTGCGGATCGAACAGCTGCTCTTCGAGGGCGCC
>JBIOUP010000323.1:0-4488 GCA_044867305.1 Dermatophilaceae bacterium | reverse complement strand
CCTCGGAAGAGACCTTGTCAGCGCCGGCGGCCCGGTCGCGCAGCGCTTCGGTCTTGCGGCGCATCCGGTCCAGCTCCCGGCGCGCGTGCGCCAGGTAGCGCTGCTCTCGGCTTAGCTCCGGGTCGGGTGGCCGGTCGCTGCTGCGCATGACGGTAGGAGCACCTTCAACAGGGGTGGGTTGACATTCCTACCTGCCCGCGCTGGGGATGGTCAGCGGTTGTTCGCCGGGCGTGCTGCGAGGGTGACAGGGACGTCGACGTGCTGGCCGTTTCTGATCACGGTGAGGGTGATCTTGTCGCCCACCTGGTGCTCACGGATTGCTGCGACGAGTGCGAGCGAGCTGTCGACGCGTTCGCCGTCGATGGCGATGACTGCGTCACCGACTTGCAGGCCGGCCGAGGCCGCTGGAGTGCCCGACGCGACCGAGCGGACGGCCGCCGCGGCGCGCTGGGAGGACCCGTCGGTGACGGTCGCGTCCTCCGAGGAGACGCCGAGGTAGGCGTGCTCCGCGGTGCCGTCCGCGATGAGCTGCTGGGCGATCGTCTTGGCCTCGTTGGACGGGATGGCGAACCCGATGCCGATGTTCCCGCTCTGGCCGCCTTGTGAGCTGCCGAGGCTGGCGATCGAGCTGTTGATGCCGATGAGCTGGCCGTTGGCGGTGACGAGGGCACCACCGGAGTTGCCCGGGTTGATCGCCGCTGACGTCTGGATCGCGTTGGTGACGACTGGGTCACTGCTTGACCCAGGGGTGCTCTGCTCTGACCCGGTCGAGACCGGCCGGTTCAGCGCGCTGACGATGCCGGTGGTCACGGTGCCGGCGAGCCCGAGCGGGTTGCCGATGGCCATCACTGGCTGCCCGACCGCCAAGGCGTCCGAGTCACCGATGCTGACCGGGCTCAGGTCGTCCGGCGGGTTCTGCAGGGTCAGCACCGCCAGATCGGTCGCGGCGTCGGTGCCGGCGATGGTGGCGCTGTAGGTGCGTCCGTCGTCGAGCGTCACGGTGATCTTCGCGTTTGTGCCCGCGCCCGTGGCGACGTGGTTGTTGGTGAGGATGTGGCCGGCCTTGTCGATGATGACCCCCGAACCCTCGCCCTCGGCCTGCCCGCTGGCGACCTGGATGGCAACGACACTGGGGGAGACCGCCTTTGCCGTCGCTGCCCAGTCCGGAGCAGAGCCGTCCGCCTGGACCACCGGCGCCGACACCGAGGAGATGCCCTGGGTCGCAGGTGCGTTGGCGCGCGTCACGGCATACGTTCCGCCGCTGGCGAGACCGGCGGCAAGGAGGGCGACCAGCGAGATCTCGGCGGCCCGTCGTCCGCCGCTGCGCTTCGGCTCGCGCGGGGCCGGCGGCGGACCGGTCTGCGGAGGCGGCGCCACGGGCGGCTGGGTGGGCGGCGCGACCCAGGGGTCGAGGACCGGGGTTGTCGATTCAGGCTGGGTCACTGCTGCCTCCTGGCGAAGTTGTGATGTCCCTACTTCACCAAGGGGGCTTAGGGCGGTGCTTTGGAGTTGCTGTGAGGTGGCTGTGGCTGCCGGGCGCCTTCGCTCAGTGCTTGCGTACGACGCGTTCGGGGCTGCCCTCGCGCCACACAGTGATGTCGAGGTGGCCGTCCTTGACCTCGACCGCCGCCGCGCCGACCAGGTCGGCCCGGAAGAAGTGCTCGAACGGCTGGCCGCGCAGGTCCAGCCCCGACCTGGCGAAGAGGAAGTCCGCAAACCGCTGGTGCAGCTGCGGATCCGGCACGTCCTCGACGACACCCCACACCTTGGCGTCGCCCTCGGAGACCCACGTGTCGACCGTCGCCGTGTGCACGGTGAACCGCGGGTCCCTGGTCAGGTCGTCGAACTTGGCCGTCTTGGGCATGCCCACGAGCCAGAGCTGCTCCTCGAACAGGCTCGGCTCCATGGGGCTGATCCGCGGGAAGCCGTCGGGCCGAAGCGTCCCGAGCAGGCAGAGGGTGCCGGTTGCGGCATGTCGACGCTGGAATACCTCGGCGATCCTCGGTGCGACGGTGCGGAACTCTCCCCAGGTTGGCATGCCTCACTCCACGTCGTCGGCGTCGACGATCCGGTAGGCGTAGCCCTGCTCGGCGAGGAAGCGCTGCCGGTGTGCCGCGAAGTCGGCGTCCACAGTGTCGCGCGAGACGACGCAGTAGAAGTGCGCGGTGCGCCCGTCGGCCTTCGGCCGCAGGATCCGGCCCAGCCGCTGCGCCTCCTCCTGGCGCGAGCCGAAGGTGCCGGACACCTGGATCGCCACCGAGGCCTCGGGCAGGTCGATCGAGAAGTTCGCGACCTTGCTGACGACGAGCAGCGCGAGCCTGCCGTCGCGGAACGCTCCGTACAGTCGCTGGCGTTCGGCCACGCTCGTCTCGCCTGTGATGATCGGCGCGTCGAGGCGGTCGGCCAGCGTGGCGAGCTGGTCGAGGTACTGCCCGATGACCAGCGTCGGTTCCCCGGTATGCCGGGCCACCAGCCGCTCGACGACCGGCTCCTTCGTAGGTGAGCACGACGCGAGGCGGTAGCGCTCGTCGGGCTCGGCGACGGCATACCGCATTCGTTCGGCATCGTTGAGGGTGACCCGCACCTCGCAGCAGTCGGCCGGCGCGATCCAGCCCTGCGCCTCGACGTCCTTCCACGGCGCGTCGAAGCGCTTCGGGCCGATGAGCGAGAAGACGTCGCTCTCGCGGCCATCCTCCCGCACGAGGGTGGCGGTGAGGCCCAGCCGGCGGCGAGCCTGCAGGTCGGCGGTCAGGCGGAAGACTGGGGCGGGCAGCAGGTGCACTTCGTCGTAGACGATGTGCCCCCAGTCCCTGGCGTCGAGCAGGTCCAGGTGCGGGTAGGTCCCGCGACGTCGGGTGGTGAGGATCTGGTAGGTGGCGATGGTCACCGGCCGGATCTCCTTGACCGCGCCGGAGTACTCGCCGATCTCGCTGTCGGTGAGGGTCGTGCGCCGCAGCAGCTCGTCCTTCCACTGGCGGGCGGCGACCGTGTTCGTGACCAGGACGAGCGTGGTGGCCCGGGCGCGGGCCATGGCACCGGCGCCGACGAGGGTCTTTCCGGCACCGCACGGCAGCACGACGACGCCGGATCCGCCGTGCCAGAACCCCTCCACGGCTTGTTTCTGGTAGGGCCGCAGCGCCCAGCCGCTCTCGTCCAGCTCGATCGAGTACGGCTCCCCGTCGACGAACCCGGCGAGGTCCTCAGCGGGCCAGCCGATCTTGACCAGCTCCTGCTTGAGGTGGCCGCGGGCGAGCGGCAGGACCGCCACGGTGAGCTCGTCGACGCGCTCGAGAAGCAGTGGCCGGATCCGCTTGTGGCGCAGAACTTCCTCGAGGATCGGCCGGTCCGTCGTGTGCATGACGAGGCCATGAGTGGGGTGCTTCTCCAGGGTGAGCCGGCCGTATCGCGACATGGTGTCGGCGATGTCGACCAGCAGCGCCTGCGGCACGGCATACCGGGAGAAGGTGAGCAGGGCATCGACGACCTGCTCCGCGTCATGCCCTGCGGCGCGCGCGTTCCACAGACCGAGCGACGTGAGGCGGTAGGTGTGCACGTGCTCCGGGGCGCGCTCGAGCTCGGCGAACGGCGCGATGGCGCGTCGGGCCGCCTCAGCCTGCGCGTGGTCGACCTCGAGCAGGAGCGTCTTGTCGCTTTGGACGATGAGTGGGCCGTCGGTCATCGGCGCCGTAACCACCACAGCAGCAACGCGATGAGGGCCAGCCCGATGACGGCGTTGACGGCAAGGACAATCCAGCCGATGCGGGTGGTGCGCCGCGACGCGCCCGGGTCACGCGGGCCGGCGCGCAGCGCGAGGACTCCCAGAACTGCGCTCGGAATGCCGATGATCCCGGTGGCGACCACAGCCGCCGCCGAAACGACCACGAGGACAATGGCGCTCGTGCTGCTCGGCGCGAGCGCCGTCGTGGCTGGGTACGGGCTCGTCGCAGCGGAGGCGGAGGGATAGCCGTATGCCGGGGGGCCCGGCGGCGGCGGCCGTTGCGGGTCGAAGGGCTGACTCATGGGGGATCCTCCTGCTCTCGGCGAGCCTACCCCGCTGCGCCGGTGCGCCCGGGTGCCTGAGAATGGCGGCAGGACACGGACGAAGGAGACTCCATGCGAGCCCCCCAGGTGGAGGCGGCCACGACGCTGCCGCCGCGGGTGACGATCTACGAGGTGGGCGCGCGCGACGGTCTGCAGAACGAACCGACGGTCGTGCCGGCGCTGGTGAAGGCGGAGTTCATCCGTCGCCTTGTGGCGGCCGGCCTGCCCATCGTCGAGACGACGTCATTCGTCAACCCGCAATGGGTGCCCCAGCTGGCGGACGCGGCGGAGGTCCTTGCCGCGCTCGGTCCGGAGGGGCTGGGCCGTAACCGGCCCGTGCTCGTGCCCAACATGCGCGGCTTCGAGCGGGCAGCGCGCTCGGGTGTATCGGCCGTCGCCATCTTCGGCAGCGCAACGGAGAGCTTCGCCCAACGCAACCTCGGCTGC
>JBIOUP010000322.1:0-7853 GCA_044867305.1 Dermatophilaceae bacterium | reverse complement strand
CCGAGTCCTCGCCGTGTTGACGTTCCTGCAGAACCGCAACCGCTATGAGTGATGATCGGCACCGTTGGGCGCAGTGGCCAGCTTCTCGACGAGGTCCTTCGACAGTCGGGTGCCGAGCGTCGCCGGTGCGGACGGGAAGGCGTTCTCGAGCTGCGCCCGAACCACCACGGCATAGCCAAGCTGGCGGAACGCCTCGAACTCGAACTCGTTGTACATCTCCAGGGAGTTCGAGGTTGCCGGAAACTCTGGATGCTGTCGTTGGTATGCCTGCAGGTCCCAGGAAACGCCCACGGGCATAACGCACTTGATGTAGTGAATGCGCGTCTGCCCGACGTCCTGCCCGTCCTGGTTCAGCCACCTGGCCGTTGCCGTCGTCCAGGCCGCGCGTGGGGCGCCCTTGCCCGGCAGCCCGGGCTGGCTGCGGGTCATCATCGCTCTCGGGTCGAACTTCACTTCGAGGTTGAGGTCCATCCGTGCGGTCGCGATGGCCCGGCCCATGGTGGGAAACATGTCCTCCGCGTCACCTGAGCCGTCCAACATGATGATGTCCTTGGGGCGGCGGCGCAGCGCTTCCACCAGCCCGAGGTTGTCGAAGTGGCCTCCGTCCGTGACATACAGCCAGGGCGAGTAGTAGCTGATGGTGGCGAAGGCCTCCTCCAGTACCTGCAACCCGGATGGCCGACTCAACCAACGGTCGAGGCGCAGCGTCATCTGGCCCTTCTCGGCGCTGTTGAGCCTGTTCCACGCCGGATTCGGTAGCCAGACGCCGAGGCGTATGTTGGCCAGCGTCAACAGGATTCGGTATCGCCGCATCCGGGTCTCCCGCCCGGCGACCGGGGCCACGGCCGCCCCGGACACAGCGACGGCCTGCGCTACGGTCGGCGAGTAGCCGGTGCGGTCGTTGTACTGGCGGCAGCCCAGGCGGGGTCCGTGTCCCGGCAGCTGCTGGTCGGTGAAGCCAGTGAGCCTGTTGGAGAACACAAAGGGAGTGCCCTCACGTCCCGTCGGGAGGATGTCGCCGTCAGAGACGTTGGCGGTGCCACACAGGACCAGCTCGGGGACCTTCGATCCTTCGGGACCGGCCACGGTCTGGCTGTCTTGCTCGAGTTGCTCGAAGGTGAAACTGCTCGCGTTGTCCTGGCTTCCCGTCCCGTAGTCCAGATAGGCATACGCGAGCCGGTCTCGGTAGTAGATGTACATGCTCGAGCTGTTGGCCGTGATGACCAGCATCGTCGCGACCAAGATGCCGATGTAGATGAGTGGGTTCGTCCACCAGTGGGTGCTGGGGTGGCCGCCGTCCCCGTCTGACATGGCGTAGGCAACGGCGGTGGCCCCGCCCACGACCACGAAGATGGCCGCCACCGCGATGGCCAGCTTGGCAGCGACCAGTTCGCGGAACATCGCCAGCAGGTTGCCCCCGAAGGTCGATCGATCGGTCTGACCGCGGAAACCCTTGATGGTCGAGCTCAGCAGGCCCAAGAACATGAGGCCGAGGGTTCCCGAAAGGAACGCCTGGATTTCCAAGGAGATTTCGGCGTGCTGGAGCCAAATGTTGTGCGCCGCAATGGCTAGCAAGAGCATCCCGGGCACGAGGAGCAGCCACGCCACGCCAGCTCGCAGCACGGCCAGAGGGGCGTCGGTCCAGGGGCTGACGGGCAGCCTGCTGCCCCACAGCGGCTGCCACCGCCCGTCAGCCCGCGCCCGATCCCACACGAACATCGCCACGCTCAAGAGCAGGAGCACTCCGCTGGGAAGCAGCAGGACCAGCCATCGGTCCCCGTCACCCCATCCCCACGGAGCGCCAGTGGGGCGGCCGCCGCCGTCCGCAACGCCGACGCCGATGTTCCTGGCCACCCCGGCGAGGAACCAGGCGTAGACGGCAGTGATGGACAGCCAGATCAGAAGGTTGATGACGATGCCGGCCAACAAGGAGGAGAAGAACTCGAACCTTGCGCGGGGCGAGGATGCCAGGTAGTTGGTGCGCCGCCGTAGTTTTGCCAGCTCGGGCGACCCCGGAGCGAACGGCTTGCGGCTGCCTCGGCGGGCAGTAGCGAAGGCGGCCGCGGCATATCCCCCGCCACTCACCCCGATCAGCGAGTCACTGCGCCCATAGAGACCGACCTGATCGAGCGCCTGCAGCGCGCCCAGGCAGAAGGAGGCCGACTTGATTCCACCACCCGAACAGCAGATCACCAGGTCCTGGCCCGCGCGGCTGTCCGGGACCCTGTTCTGGACCGGTGCGTCGGCACGGGCCTGCGGCGTCGGGTCTTCGGCTGCGCCGCCGGGTCTGTTCGGCTCGAGGCTGGACTTGGTTATCCGGTAGGCCCGCTCACGGACGACCGCGACGGCGAGAAGCAACAGCACCCCAACCACCATGGCGACGTATTTCGCGTCGTACCAGGCCGGTCGATCGGCGCTGAGCAAAAGCAGCGTGCCGGCCACGACAACGGCCGCGGTCGTCGCCACCCAGAAGTTCGTCCAGGCGCTGATCTTGAGATGCTCCCGACCCTTCAGTTCGACTTCGGCCATCTCGCTCAGCGAAGAGGCATCTTTGCCGAATGCGTCCACGGCGGCAGGTGAAGTTGACTGCGCGCCCTCGGCATGGGGAGCTGGATCGACCATGACGGCTCCTTCGATCGGACCCTTTTCGAGAATGGCATCGTCAACGCAATCCGGATACCGTGTTTTCCCCTATTGGTGGCCGCGCTGCGCGCCGCTCAGTCCTCAGGACGCGTGGGTCGCACGGTAGGTCGTCACGCTGCTGGGTTGGTCAGCCTGGGATAGCCCTCGGTAACCGCGCGCAGAGCCGGTGCGCTGACTGCTCGAGCGCGGACTCGGCTATGCAGCCGCGTGCACCGCCACGGCACGGTCCTCACCAGCACCCATCAGCTCTTCGACGGCGCTGCTGCGCCTGAGCTTGCGTAGCAGCCTGGCCCGCGTCGGGCCGATGCTGCCGATGGGAACCCCGAGTCGACTGCTGATTTGCCGGTAGGACAACGGGGGGTCCGCAACAACGAGCAGCAGCAGCTCGCGGTGGGCCGGCGTCAGCTCAGCGAGAGCTCGCCGGACGGCGCGGTGTGATTCCACGCGCATCAGACCCTCGCCGGGCTCGGCGGGCTTGCCCACGGACGTCCATCCCGCATCGGGCCCGAAGCCCTTCCCTTCCCACGCCTGCTGTGGATCGAACGTCACGGTCCGGCGTTGGGGCGCCAAGACTCTCAGGCAGGCCCGAGCCGTCGTGGTGGCGATCCAGCCGGGCAGCGCTTGCGGCTCGCGCAGGTCGCCGAGGTGCTCCAGAAGCAGCAGCCACACGTTCTGACTGACGTCAGCGGCGTCGTCTGCCGACAGGTGATGACGCCGAGTCACCGAGTCCACCAAGGACTGGTACCGCGAGACGAGCTCGGCCCACGCCTGTTCATCGCCCCTGCGAGCCCGATCGACCAAGTCGGTGGCACTGGACTCGGTTCGCGTGCTGCTCATCTGCTTCCCCTTCAGCTCCCGCCAGGTACGCCCTTGCGTCCGATACCTGCGACGGTAGGAAGAGCAGCCGGCGGCCGAATCCGAGGAATCCCGCGTCCGACTCCGAGGAATCCCTTACCTCGTACCCGCTCTCCGGCCCGCACGGAGTCCGTCGGCAGTCCCGAGCGTTGGTGAACGACACGAGAAGAAGCTCCCGCGGTCAGCAGAGGCCCCGGTGGGGACGGGACTCCCGTGGCGCCGCAGTCGGGGGTTGACACCGCGCCCGTGGCCGGAGCATGATTTCCCAATCAGTTAATTAACCGCAACGGAAACTATGTCCAGCGACCCGCTCAGCATGACGTTCGCCGCGTTGGCCGACCCCACCAGGCGCGCCATCCTCGACCGGCTGGCCGAGGGGGACGCGACGGTCGGTGAGCTGGCCGAGCCGTTCGAACTGACCCTTCCGGCGATCTCCAAGCACGTCTCAGTGCTCGAGCGGGCGGGACTGCTCGCCAAGAGCAAGAACCGGCAGAAACGGGACTGCCACATCACCGCAACCCCGTTACGCAATGCGACGTCGTGGCTGCAGGAGTACCGCCGCCATTGGGAAGCCAACCTCGACCAGCTCGACGCCTACCTCACCGAGTTGCAAGGAAAGGACCAGCCATGACCTCAGACACGACGCAGGCCGGCTCGACCGACCAGGCTGCGCCACCGACCCCGGCCGAGCGCCCGGCATACCGCACCAGCATGGAGCTGGTCGGCGAGCAGACCCTCGTGCTGACCCGCCAGTTCCACGCACCGCGCGAGCTGGTCTGGACCGCGTTGACGACACCGGAGCACGTGCGCCACTGGTACGGCTGCGGCATGGGCGAGCTGACCAGGTGCGACATCGACCTGCGAGCCGGCGGCCGCTGGCACTTTGTGCTCACGTCGCCGGACGGGCACGAGGACTCGTTCTCGGGCGAGTACCGCGAGATCGACCCGCCGCGCCGTCTCGTCACGACGGAGGGTTACGACAACGTCCCCGGAGCGCAGTACCTCTCGACGGTGACCCTGGAGGAGTCCGACGGGGTCACGACCTTCCGCAACGTGCTGCAGTACGCGGCAAAGGAGATCCGCGACGGCCACATCGGCGCCGGAATGGAACACGGCATGAACGCGTCGATGGACGCCCTGGAGCGGCACGTCCGGTCGCTCGCCGAGGCGGGTTGAGCGGGGCTGTCGCGCAAGTCGGCCACTGTCGCCCCAGCTGCCGGGATGTTGCCTCCGGCGTGCCGGGCCGCCCCTGCGGGTCGACCTAGCGGCGGCCGAGTGCGACCTGGCCGACATGATGAGCGTGCTGTTGTGCGGCAGTGGCACCCTGGTGTCAAGGATGTTCACTGTGGGTCAAGGAGGACCGGATGACCAACGACCCAGCCATGCCGGACGGATCGGGCGAGCCGGTCTCCTACGACGACGTGCTCCGCGAGCGGGCGCTCAAGAGCCTGAAGGCCAAACAGGACTTCAAGGTGCACCTGGCGTCCTACCTGGTCGTCAACGGTTTCCTCGTCGTCCTGTGGGCGGTGACCGGCCGGGGGTACTTCTGGCCGATCTGGCCGATACTCGGCTGGGGCGTCGGTCTCATGTTCCACGCCTTGTCGCTGCGCTGGGCCGACGCCGAGCCGACCCAGGCTCAGATCAACGCCGAGGCGGCCCGGATCCGGCGCCGGGACAACCGTGGCGGCCCGCAGGACGCCCGCTAGCCGCGGGGCAAACCCCTTTGGAGCCCGGCCGCCCGGGCTGCCGGCCGCTCAGATGAGCTCGGCCTCCGCCGCAGCCGCAGCCTCCGTGTCGACCATGACCAGGCTGAGATGGCTCGGCGCGTCGGCCACGAGGGCGTGCCGCTCACCTGGCGCCAAATAGATCACGTCGCCGGGCGCCATGGCGTGCTCGCTGTCCCCGACGGTGAACCGCATCGCGCCGTCGAGCAGCTGCACCACGACAGCTCGCGGCGACGTGTGCTCCGTGAGCAGCTCACCGGTGTCAAATGCGAACACCACGACCCGCAGCAGCGGATTGTCGACGACAACCCGAGAGGTCGTCGAGGACGCGGTGATCGGGAGCTCGCCCAGCAAGCCCGAGATCGCCAGCGAGGTCTCCACTTCAGTGCGCTGTGCGGCCATTGGCGTGCACCCTTCGTCGTAGCGCTGACCCGGCTGCCACGCTAGCGCTCAGATGACCGCCCCGAGCAGGAAGGCGAGCGCAAACCCGAGCATCGTCGCCAGGCCGCCCACCCGGCCCGCGTGCTCGGTCGCCTCGGGGATCATGGTGTCGGCCAGCATGGTGATGATCGCGCCGGCGGCGAAGGTCTGCATGGCCGCCAACAGGGTCGCAGAGGCGCCGTCGAGCAACACATAACCAGCCGCGGCCGCCACCCCGGAGATCACCACGACGCCGGTCCACAGCCGCAGAATCTCGCGGCTGGACCGCCCACCAGCCTTGAGCCCGGCGCTGGCGGACATGCCCTCGGGGACGTTGGAGATGAACACTGCGGCGACGAACGACAGCCCCACCCGCTCGCCGCCCAGCAGGCTCACCCCGATCGCCGCGGACTCCGGTATGCCGTCGAGCAAGGCACCCAGCACGAGGGCCATCGCGCCTTGCTCCTGGTGCACGCCCACCGGGCTCTTACGACGACGCCCGCCGCGGTTGTCGATGAACCAGTCACCGGCGAAGAAGACCAGCGCCCCGCTGACCAGGCCGATGAGCACGGGGGTCGCGCCACCGGTGTCGAACGCCTCCTCGGTCAGCTCGAAGGCCACCGAGCTGATGAGCACACCGGACCCGAAGGCCATCACCAGCCCGATCACCCGGTACGTCGGGCGCGCATACAGGCCGAGCACCGCTCCGACGAGCAGGGACGACCCCGCCACGAGGCCCCAGATCCCAGCTCGCAGCACGGGTCGAGTATGCCGTGCGGCGCCTCGGCCGCTCGGTACTGCTCCGGCGCGGTCGGAAGCGTGGCGACCGCGTCCCTGGCAAACACCGGCGGTCGGCGGGCGTTTCGTTGTGGGCCACCCGGGTACCTTGTGGGCACCTGCCCGCCTGACCCCTCGACCGCCTGGGAAGGAACCGATGACTCAGGTGACACCAAGCGCACAACCCGGCATCGTCCAGTGGACCAAGGGGCTCGAGCAGTCCACCGGCCTTGACGCTGTGGTGGCCAAGGTCCAACCCCTTGCCGATGCCCTGCTCGCCGAGCCAGGCCGCGCTGCGGCGTTGCGCGGCATGTGGCTCGGCCACGCGGTGCACCCGTTGCTGACCGACGTGCCGCTGGGTGCCTGGACGTCCGCGATGGTGCTCGACGTCATCGGCGGGCGGGCCTCCCGGCCGGCCGCCCAGCGCCTGACGGCCTTCGGGGTGCTGGCTGCCCTCCCGACCGCCATCACCGGATGGGCCGAGTGGGGAGCAGTTGCCGGACAGCGGGAGAAGCGCGTCGGGGTCGTGCACGCGGCGGCCAACAACGTGGGGGTACTGCTGTACTTCGCCTCCTGGCGTGCGCGCCGTCGCGGGCGGCACGCGACGGGCATGCTGCTCGCCCTGGCCGGCGGCGTTGGTGTCGGGGTGGGCGGATATCTCGGCGGCCACCTCACCGAAGCACGCAAGGTGGCCAGCCGGCATCCGGCATACGACGACTGACTGACGGGCTGCGGAAATCGTTGCTCGCCTGCGGTTATTTCCGCGTGCCGGTGACGGTTTCCGCAGCGCCAGGGGTCAGGGACGGCAACAGGCGTCGGAGCGCAGCCAGGTCGCCGTCGACGGTCAGGCCCGAGCGCGTGGCCACATCGAGCGGCATACGGCCGGCGAGTAGCGCGACCAGCACCGGGGCCGGCCCGTCGATCGTCGCGTCGTAGCTCGCGCGAGGCTCGGCACAGGTGACGGAGACCGCGCCGGCGCCAGCGGTGACCGCAATGGCGTCGTGACCGACACCCATGCGCACCGTCTGAGGTCGCTGCTGCGGGCGGTTGTCGCTGAGGAAGTGTCGCGCGGGCAACGCCAGCCAGTGGTGCCGGAAGGCGTCGTGCTCACCCTTGGTCACCATGGCCGGGGCGCCCCAGCAGGCCAAGGCAACTATCGCCGGCTCCAGCTCGCGGCCCCGTGCCGTGAGCTCGAAGAGCGTCGCCGCGACAGGTGGGGGCGCTTCGTGACGCGCCAGTATGCCGGCCGCCTTCAGCTCGCGCAGCCGGTCGGCCAGCAGGTTCGTCGCGATGCCGGGCAGCCCGTCCTTGAGGTCGGTGTACCGGCATGGCCCTCGAGTGAGCAGTTCGCGCACGATCAGCAGGGTCCAGCGGTCGCCGACGACGTCGAGGGCCTTGGCGAGCGCACAGTACTGCTCGTAGGAGCGCATCTGC
>JBIOUP010000321.1:0-7086 GCA_044867305.1 Dermatophilaceae bacterium | reverse complement strand
CAGTCCGGCTCGGCTGCTCCGTCAGCCGATCCGCGACTTGGTGATGGTGGCGTTGAACGCCCCTGAGTTGTTCGCCACCCCGGCGTCGTTGACGCCCAAGAACAGCGCACCGTCGCGTGGGCACGTGTATGTCGTACCGCTGCCCACGACAAAGAACGGCAAGGCCTGATCCAGGCTGCCGATGGCAGCCACGGTGTTCGCGTCAGGGAGTCCCGGGACGTTGAACTGGCGGAAGTAGGGGTCCGTGAGCCCATCTGGACCTACCTTGCCGGTGGGGGAGTCTTCGTGCATGACGGTCCCCGACACCCCGATCTGAAGTGTCTCCCCGGCCGCGCATCGAAGACCCATGTCGCTCCATACCTGGGTGGCAGGGATCGCGCGCTGCACTGTCAACAGGATCGTTGTGGCAGGCGCGGTGTTGCCCCCGGTAGGACCCGGCCCCGGTTCACGGCTGCGCAGGAAGGCGAATCCAACGCCCACCAAGCCCACGACCAGCACGCCCACGACGACGGCCTTGCCGAGCCACGAGCGACGCCTCTTGTCGGCAACCACATCCACTTTGGGCCCTGGTGCTTCGCGTTGCCCTTGCGGGCCGCCGCTGGGAATCACGCTGTGACTGCCGTCCCGCTGGGGTGCGCCGTGCGGCACGTGTGGCGGGCCAGGCCGTAGGACCTGGCGGTCCGTCGAGAGCGGATGGGCCGGTTCCCCGGTGGCGTCCCCAGTCGTTCTCCCTTCGTCGGCGCGTTGGCCTGCCCGCGGGGTCAGGGCAAACAGCTGCGCCGTCCCTCCGCGCCGGTACAGGACCGGCGTAACCCACTCCAGGGTGCCCCGCGCGGCCCCCAGAATGCCGATGCGGCCGCTGCGCATCGCCGTGTCAATTCCGCGCCCATGGGCAATCGCGGTGTAGAAGGCCCTGGCGAACGCGATCGCCGCACTGTCAGTGATGGCGAACTGCATCGCCGCGACCGCGTGGATGCCGCTATGCACTAGCGTGGCGGCTGTCCCAGAGAACAGGTCCTCGGCACCTGACGTACCGGAGGAACAGGAGTTGAGGACCACCAGCCGGGGCGTTGGTTCCGCCTCGTCCAGCACGTCAGCCAGGCGGCTCGCTTCCACGTAGTCCACGCGACCGCCCGCTCCAACGAACGCGAGCACGCCCTCGTCGGTCGAGGTGTCGTAGGCGCCGTGCCCTACGAAGTGCAGTACGTGCCAGGAGTCCTGCAGCAAGGCCGCATGCAGACCGGCATACGAGACGTCCTCGAGCCAGACGAGCTCGACTCTGCCTTCGTCAAGGTGTGGGCTGAGCGCGTCTTGGAGGTGTTGCCGTTCCGCGTCGACGTCCAGCACTGGTAGCCCCCGTGGCGAGGCCACCATCCCGAGAATGCGCAGGGGCGGCACTACTTCCAGGACTTCGGCGGTGTAGGGACTTGGGACGTGGCGGATGAGCGGTTCTTTCCGGCACAGGTAGGCCCCGATCTCGGGGTCGTACAACGTCTCCCACGGCAGTGCCCCCAGTCCGGGCGCGGTCAGGCGAAGCACCACCTGCAGTCCGTCCCGACGTTCGTGGGTCGCTCCCAGGCTGGCGCGGTAGACGCCCCCGACCGGACCGGTAAACACTGAGCCGAACAACAGTTCACCCAGCTCGCGTACTGGTCGTTCCTGAACGGGCGTCACCCGCCGCGCCGGCACCGACGACGCAAGGACAGTCGCTTCGATGTGCGGCCTTCTCGCGAGCAGATCGCTGATGTCCAAGGTGAACGTGCCGGTCGGCTCGCCGCCGGTCACCGAGCGCACAACGCGAACGACGTACTGGCCCGCCTCCCGGCCTTCGCCGATTTCCAGCTCTATGACGTTCTCCACGCATGGCTCCTGGCAGCCTGGCCCGTTGAGGAAGCCGACGCTCAGCGAAGGGACAACTGAGTCAGTGCAGCACCGAACTCCGGGTTGTCCACTCAGGGCGAGGAATGCAGTGGACAGAGACAACTGTGTGACGGGTTTGACCCATCTCACTAGAGAGTACGCTGCTTGCCCGAATGACGGCAGCGAGATTCCGCCGGGCCGCGGTGTGTTAGTTCATGGGCCGTATCGGGAACCGATTCGCGGTGCCGAGCGGGAGCGTCGTCGCCGAGTGCAGGACCCAGTTCGTCATCAGGCTTGCGCCACTGAGGGCGTGCGCCTCGACCATGCCTGAGCCGCTGCTCTGCCTCAGCATGAGAAACAGGTCCGGATACGCGTCCCCATCAGCGGTCCCCAGACCGAATGACGCGTTGTCTGCGCTGATCAGCCCCAGGGGCGTCGCCATGTGCAGTGTGAACGACTTCCACCAGCTAGCACGGCTGAGAATGTGGACCTCGGTGCGACCTGAGCCAGAAACGAGCGGCATCACTGCCACCAGGTCGCCTTCGCCGCGGGAGTCTCCGACGAGGTACGTCACAACTCCCGGGGGATAGATCGCAAGGGCGGTCCCGCTGTGCATCGTCCACGCCTGGTAACCGCTGGCGAACGAGAGCACGTGGACCTCTGTGGTTCCGGTTCCCGTGCCCGCGGTGATGATGAGCCACAGGTCCGGATTGCCCGAGCCGTCCAGCGGTGCGATGGCGACCTGTACGGGAGCTTCCGGGGCTAGGGCAGGCATGGCTGTGGCTGCGTGGACCGAGAATTGGGTGTATCCGCTAGCGGCTGTGAGCGTGTGCACCTCAATGCGACCCGATCCGGTGTTGCGTAGCCGCACGCTGACCAAGTCGGCGTCCCTGCTCAGGAAGAAGCGCCAGTCCTCGTTCCCGGAACCGCCCAACCCCGTCGTTACCGTTGGGCCGGTGACACTGAGGCCCGCAGAGGTTCCCATTGTCGTGAGCTCTGTCGATGGACCAGGCACCACCTCGGCAAAGGCGACAGCAGCCGGACCCGCCGGACGGAACCAGGAGCTGTACAACCCCCCAGCCGTTCGGATCTGTTCACCGGTCAAGGTGACCGAGCCCGCGGTTCCGACCAACCGCCCCGAGGTGACCCGGCCACCCCATTCCCCGTTGCCGTTCCTGGCCAGGACGTCAAGCCGAACCAGGCCGCCGATGGCGGGGTAGGCCTGCTCGAACCGGGAAACCGGCACGGTGAATCCGGTCCACCGGTTGCGAGTGTTGCCCGGAGCCGCGTCGTATGGGTCGGCCTGGGCCGGCCACGGACCGGATGCAACCGTCCAGCCGCCGTTGCTGGAGGAGAACTCGGTCCGCTGTGTCGAGCCACCCAGAGTGACCTCTCGACCTGCGGTGGCGTTCACCGCGTCGTTCGTCGCCTGGGTCTCCAGGTTCGTGACCGCGCCACCGCTGCGTGTGGCTTGGCCCCCGTACACCTGGCACGTCGTGGTGTCCAGCACGTCGTAGCCGGCTGCGGCGTTGCACGGGAAGGCGGCGAACGACCGTGCCGCAACGGCCTGGGCCCGCAACGCCTCGGCCTGCCATGACGAGGGCGACTCACGAGGCACCACTCCGTAGAGGTAGCTCTCGACCGGGAGCTTGTTGACAACCACCAGCCCGGCGCCGTTCGCCACGCCGAGCATGGTTCCCCGGTACTGCCGCTCGATGCCCGGCTGGTAGGTCCACAGCGATCCGGGGCCGGTGAACTCGACCGGTCCGGTGATCGCCACGCCGCCTGGCCACGCGGGGTTGCCCACAGGGAGCCAGCTGGCGGCGCTCAGGTACTCCAGCCGGAGCGTGCCGTCACCAGCCGCCACCACGCGGCCTTGGCCGCCGAGCGAGCCCATGTCGATGCCGACGCCGGTGGCCCGGTCCCACGCCCACGTCCCTGGCGAGGTCTCCACACGCAGCTCGTTGTCCGAGTCCGCGGTGATACGCACCCCGATATCGCGGGCCGTGCGGGTCGCAAGCGCCGAGCCCGGATAGTAGAACGAGAGGATCTGGGCATAGCCCAGTCCGGCCAGCGCCGCACCTTGCGCGCCCCATTGGCTCATCCCGCGCCCGTGGCCGTATCCGCGTCCCTCGAAGATGTAGCTTCCCGACGCGGGTCTGGGGTAGCTCTCCAAGGCGGCCGCGGCCGGCGCGGGGCCAGCCACGGACAGGGCGAGAGCCGCGAGGACGGCGACCAACAACCCTGGTCCAAGTCGGCGCATCGTCGCGCCACCCCTTTCGGGCTCTCGCGCAGGCGCTACCCTGCGGCACGACCATTGTGCCCACGGTCCACCGACCCTGTCAGCGCAGCGTGTCGCACCACTCAGGACTAGACGCGCCGGGTTGGAATGGCTCCTTCCGAGACCCGCCCGACGATCCTGGAAAGCTCGTAGCGAGCCCGAAGCCCCACGGCGAAAAGCAGCCGAAGCGGCGCATAGCGCAGGCCGGCATACCGACGGCGCAGGTAGCGGTAGGCACTGTCGTGGTGCGCTTTGGCCATTTGGCGATGGTGCCGCCGGGTGGAGTGCCCGCCCACATGCACGACGCGGGCCGAGGGGACGTAGACAACATCCCAACCGAGCTTGCCGAGGCGCTCGCACAGGTCGAGGTCCTCGAAGTACATGAAGTAGCCGGCGTCGAAACCCCCCGCCTCGTCAAACGCCTCTCTGCGCAGCAGCAGGCACGAGCCGGAGAGCCAGCCGGTGCGCCCTTCGGTCGGCTGCCCCCTTTCCCGGCGATAAGCCGCCGTCCACGGGTTTGCGGGCCACACCCAGCCAAACAGCGCGTGCCCGATGCCTCGCGCCACCGACGGGATCTCCCGAGAGGAGGGGTAGAGCATGCCGTCTGAGGTGTGGATCACTGGCCCGAACGCGCCGGCGTGCGGCCACCGCGCTGCCGCGTCGCGCAGAATGTCCACACTTCCCGGGGCGAAGACGATGTCGGGGTTGGCGACCAGCAGCCACGGCTCGTCGGTCCCGCGAGCCCCCACGTTGGCTGCGCCCCCGTAGCCCAGGTTCGAGCCGGTGTGGACCAGCTCGACGTTAGGGCGGCTGCTGGCCCGCTCCGGGGCGCCGTCGGCCGAGCCGTTGTCCACGAGCGTGACCGGCACGACGTCGCATGAGGCGGCCTGCAGTGAGTCGAGGCAGGCGTCCAGGTGTTCGCCCGGGAAGTAGGTGACCACAATGGCTCGCACGCTCAGGGTCGGCCACCTCCCCTGGCCCGCTGAACCGCTTGCTCGAAAACCGCCAGATGAGCCCTGGCGGCTGCCTCCCACGTGTATGCCGTTGCGCGGGCAGCCCCTCGCGCGGCGAGCTCCGCGCGCAGACCAGGGTGGTCGAGCAGTCGAACGATGGCCCGGGCGACATCGGCGCGTGCGGGAGATGCGGCGTACTCCACAGCGTCTCCGCCGATCTCAGGCAAAGACAGCATCCGCGTGGTCAGGACGGGCGCGCCGCACGCCATCGCCTCCAGGACCGGCAGCCCGAAGCCCTCGCCGAGGCTGGGGTAGGCCACGATGTCGGCGCCGCCGAGCAGGCCGGCAACGACGTCGTCCGGCACGAAGCCCGGGCGGCGAACGGTGAGCCGGTCCGGCACCTCGCCGAGGGCAGCGTCGATGTGCGGGTCCCATCCGGCACCGCCTGCGAGCACGAGCGCCGGAGGGTCGGGACGGGCGGCGCAGGCGTCGATGAAGGCGCCGACGAGAGCCGGGACGTTCTTGCGCGGCTCGAGCGTCCCCAGGAAGGCCAGGTATGCCGTGCCATCGGGCACCCCGGCCCAGCGCCGTGCCGCCTGCACCTGTTCGCGTGCCGGCGGCCGGAACCGGGACTGGTCGACGCCGTGCGGGATAACGGTGATCCGGCTGGGGTCGAGCGCCACCCGGGCAACAAGCTCATCGGAGGTTGCCTGGCTGGGGACGACGACGGCGTCCACGCGGCGCGCAGAGATGCGGATCCACGTGGCGAAGAACTGCGCCTTCACCGTGGTGTGCACTTGCGGATCGCTCAGGAATGTCAGGTCATGCATGGTGACCACCTGGGCCACCCGGTCAGGCCAGGCGTTGAGCAGCGGAATCGTGTAGTGCGGGCTGAGCAGCACGTCCGGTTTCAGCCGATGCAGCATTGCGGGAAGCCCGGCCTGCTCCCATCCCAGCCGGGCTACTGGGTGCTGAGCCCACCGCGGCGCCGCATGGACCCGGGTTGGACCCAGCGCAACGGCATATCGCTCACGGTCGCGTGGCTGTGCGGCTACCCCGACCTGGGCACCCAGGGCCGCAAGAGCCAACACTAGCTCGTCGACATAGCGGCCGACCCCGCCGCGCTCAGCCGGCAACGCGGTGGCATCCACGAGAACCCGCGGCCCGGCGGCGGTCCGCGGGTGGCTCATGGGCCGAGGGTATCGGCAGCGCAGGACCCCCCTGCGGAGAGCCGACCTACATGCACACGGTGATGGGACCGCCGTGATCGAGAGTCAGCAGCAGAGCGGCGTCGCTGACCGACGTGCCGACGTTCTGCGGGATGCCAGCAGTGGTTGTCCACGAAACCATATCGCTGACCATGGAGCCGCGCTTCAGTTGCGTTTGCATCTGTGTGCTGTCGCTGCTGACCGCGATCTTGGCGCCGCCTGGCCCCGGGTCCATCTGGATGGTCGGGCGGGTCGCCGTTGCAAAGTAGGCATGGCACCCCGTCGTCGGGTTTGGCTCCCCCGAGAACCCTTCCAGCAGTGTCACCCGATCCGGCGCTGGCAGCGCGACCTGCTCGGGCGTGACCACCACCTGTAGGTTCGCAGCGGCGTCGAGCATCCCTTGAGCGCTCGGCTCGAGGTCAGGCAGCTCGCGTGCGATGCCACCCGAGCCAAGCACATCAGTCGTGATGTCAGGGTTGTACTGGCCCTCCGGCAACGGATGGAGAATGACTTGACCCTCGCGAAGCAGCAGCGCGGAGGCGAGCACCCGATCCTTGAGACCTTCGAAGATCACTAACCTCCCATCGCGGAATCCGGCTGCGCTATGCACCCCATTGAGCACGACCAGGCTGAGCACGCCCACTCCCAGGACAGCCGCCGCGAAACGGGGACGCCGCAGCCGATCCGCGGCTGCGTTCAACACCACCGCGAGCGCGGGCGCCATCAGCGTGACGAGGATGTACACATAGCGGGATGCTCTGCTTTGCTCCAGCCCCATGGCCGC
>JBIOUP010000320.1:0-8751 GCA_044867305.1 Dermatophilaceae bacterium | reverse complement strand
GTGGTGGCATGGCCATATTCGTCGGCAGTGTTCTGATCGCCGTCGCGGCGATCGTCATTGCCCGTCGGCGCAAACGCTAGCCTGACGATCCGCGCTGAACGGGAAGTCGGCAGCCGTCATCCACGCGCGGCCTGACGTCTCTCCACTGAGCTTAGATTGACGGGCCGGCTGGTCCCTCGAAGTGGCTCACCGGCACGGATAACGCCCGGGTCAACCGGTGCGGCAGGTCCAGCCGCAGCCATCGGGACAAGGTCGCCGGCAGGGTGGAGACGATGACCTCGTCGAACGTCTCCTTGGTGGTCATGTCGCGGATATGGTCGACCGGGTTGGCGTCCACCACCTCGCCGTCCGCGTCCACTCCCAGCCCACGAAGCCGGGACAGCTCCCGGCGCAGCCGGTCCTGCGCCAGCCAGGTCGCGATCTGGTGGGCAGTGGGGATGTATCGATCGGTCGGGGGGTAGTCCCACTGCTGGGTGCCCTCCGTGTCGGTGACCGGTACGGCGAATCGCAGCGTGGTCGCCCCCTTGTCGAGCAGGGTGGTGATTCGGGCGACCAGTTGTTCACCGCCCAGGGTCTGGTTCGCCACGATGAGATACCGGGGCATGATCCTCGCCTCTGGTCGGATGAACCTCCGTCCGGTCGATGAACGGCAGGCAGGTTCATTCTGCCGACTGCCGGGGCCAGAATGAAGTCCCTCTCCTGGCAGAACCCAGGCCCCTGGTTCTCAAGCGGTGAGCTGGCGGATCAGGGAGGCGTCATCGCGCACTGCCCAATGCTCGACGCCCTTGCCGTCGACAATACGAATGATGTGCATCTGCTTGTAGGCAAACCGGCGGCCGGTGGCAGGGAGGCCGAAGTACTCGCCGGTGTGTATGCCGCTGTGCGTGCACCGCAGGACGACCTTCTCGCCTTCGGCGATGACATCCTCGATCTGCCACCGTTGCTCGCTGAACGCCTGGTGGAGCAGGCGCATGAACATCGTGATGGCGCCCGCCCCAGGCGGTGTTCCCTCGGGCGCCTCGTGATTGACGCACTGGTCGCTGATCACGTCCCGCAGCGCATCCACGTCGTTGGCCGGGAAGATCTCCTCTAGCACCCGCCGGGCCACCGTCTTGTTGTCGATCCTGGCCATGACCGCTCCTTCTGGATGTGTCGCGTCCAGCGACGACTATTAGTGGTAGTATCATTCTACTCAATGTCTGACGACACAAGACCCAAGCGCAGCTACGACAGCCAGGTGCGGCGCCAACAGGCCGAGCAGACCCGCGCCCGGGTCGTGGCTGGCGCCACCCGAGTGTTCCTCCAGCGCGGTTACGCCGGGGCGACCATCCCAGCCATCGCCGCCGAAGCCGATGTGGCCCTACAAACCGTGTACCGAGCGGCATCGGGAAAGGCGGGCCTACTCGAGGCGGCCGTCACCGCCGCGGTGGCCGGCGGCAGTGAACGCGCAGCCGTACCCGTCGACCAACGACCGGCAGTCCGAGCGGTCATCGAGGAGCCCGACCCGGTGCAACAGCTGCGGCTGTACGCACACACACAACCGGGCATCTGGGCGCGCGTTGGACCCCTGCTGCGGGTACTCGAGGCAGCCGCCGAGTCCGAACCAGCGCTTCGCCGGCTGAGGCACGACCAAGCCATCCAACGGCACGAAGGACTCACCCGGTTCGCCCGCTCCCTTGAAGAACGCGGCGCTCTCCGGCGGTCTCTGACCCCAGCACGCGCAGCCGACATCATCGTGACACTCGGCTCCTTCGCCACCTACGACAGCCTCGTGACAACCCACGGGTGGACCCACGACGAGTACGAGGTCTGGCTCGCGGACACCCTGCGCCACAACCTGCTGCGCTGAGCGCAGCCGTCGGGCGTGGGCGAGGCGCAGGCTGAGCCTGGCACAGCACGGCCACCCGGCGAGGCTGTGGGTAAGCGGGTGTGGCGCCATCGCAGGGCACTGGCGCAGACTGGAGACGGACGTCGGGACGCCTACCGGCCAGATACCCTTGGAGCCGCCATGACTGCCGCCAGAAATGTGCCCGATCTGGTTCCGGTGCTGTCCGCCGGCCGCCACCGTAGCCCTCGCAAGGGCGCGTGCTTCATGGAGATGGCATCCTATTTGGCTGGGGAGCGCTGGAGCGATCACCCCACCTGCACTCACCCGCTGCTGGCCTCGCTGGCCCGCCTTGTCAATGATGCCTTGCCTGACTGCGAGCGCTCGCAACTGCTGCCGCTGGTGCCCGATGTGGTTGGCCTGATCGGCGACGACCCCCTCATTGACGTCGCCATCGCAACACGGGCCGGGGCGGCCGCGCTGGTGATCTCGTCGGCGCCTCGCCAGAACGCTCTCGCGGTCGGGCTGCTCACCTGCCAGCGCATACTCGCCCAGAGCGCGCCGGCACGCGCGGACCATCTGTGGACCCTTGCCAACCAAGCGCTGGCAGCCGCCCCTGAGGCAGAGCGATGGGCTCGACGCTATACGAGCACACATAACGTCCGGTTGACCGAGCGCATCTTCACTCGCCAGACGGCCCCGCACATCGTGTCGTATGCCGTTCACGGAGTCGCCGCAGCATGCGTACCGGATGCTTCGGCGCGCCTGCTCGCGCTGCTCCGAGAGTGCATCGCCGAAACCGTCGCCCTCACCGCGCGGCCACAGCACCAGCCCGCACAGGGAAGGACGGAAAACGTCTCGCCAGTGGGCGCAGCGTCTCGCTGCGCCGGGTGAAAGCGCGGCGCTCGTAGGACCGGAACATATGGACTCAGACGCCGTCCGCGCCGAGGCGACGGCGGCGTGCTGAGCCGCGATGCCGTCGCCGTGCCGGTGCACGGCCTTCCATTCGCCGCGCGCCCGCCGGAAGTAGTGCGGTGAGAAGCAGCTCGCTGACCGGTTGTTCACCCTCCCCCCGATGCCTACCGCCGCCTCGTCACGCCGGAGGGCTGGTCGGCCGAGCCGCTGGCAGCGGCGGCAGCCGCGCACCGGCGCGGGCCAGCTCGTGCATGGTTGCCAGGGAGCGGCGGATGCCGTCGCGTAGCCGGTCGAGGTCGGTGACGGCAGCGTCGGCGTTCACCGTGATCGCCAGCTCACCGGCATACGAGAGCCCGGCGACGCACAGCGGCACGAGCGGGACAAGCGGGGCGATCGGTGCGACTTCACGCAGTTGGGCTCCAGCCAGCCACAGCGGGACCGATGGGCCGCGGATGTCTGCCACTGACAGGCTCAGTCGGTGGCTGCCGAGCCGCCGCGCCCACCGTGTGAGGGGGCGCGCCAGGAAGACCGGTAGCCGCAGCACCGCCTCGCCGTCTCCCACTCCGGCGCGCAGGGAGGACTTACCGCTACTCGTTGAGCAGGCGACCAGGGCGAGTCGCCGTAGTGGGTCAGGCTCCCCCACCGGCAGCTGCGCGACGAGCATGCCCACGACCTGGCCAGGGCTACCGGTCGCGGCCGGGACGCTCGCGCGCAGCACCATGCCGGCAGTGAGGTCCCCGCGAGCCGCCAGCAGGTCGCGCAAGCCGGCGGTCACCGCCGCCAGCAGCAGGTCGTTGACGGTCACGCCCAGGGCATGAGCGGTCTGGGTGACCTCGGCGAGCGGCACCCGGGTGGTGGCCAGCCGGCGGTCCAAGCCGATTGAGCGGGGCAGTGACGTGGCCGGTTCCCGGCCGGCGAACCGGGCCATGACCCCCTGGCTTAGGCGGAGGCTGTGAGTCCGCCGCGGCCTGCTCCTGCCAGCGCGTGCCACCTTGGGCGACAGAGCTGCTCGAACTTCGCCCAGCCGTAGCCGGACTAGCTCACGTCGGGTTGGCAGCGGCGGGACCGCCCCCGCGGAAGCCGGGGCAGCACTGAGCTGCGGCGCGGCGTCGAGCAGCTGGCTCAAGATGGCCAGACCGGCGACGGCATCGGCGACGATGTGATGCATGACCACCAGGACCGCGTAGCGATCCCCCAGCCCTTCGACGACCTCGGCCCGCCACAGCGGACGCTTCATGTCGAGCGGGCGCACGGCTCGGTTCGCCGCCCACGTCCCCAGGTCCGCACCGGCGGGCAGGCTGGCCACCACAACGTGCCGACCGGGGTCGTAGGCCGGGTCGGGGGCCCACAGCGGGCGGCCCTCACCAAACCGTGTCCACACCACTCGACGGGTCAACCCCTGCACCCGTGCGGCTCGAGCCATCAGCTCGTCGCGGACGCGAGCCACGTCGAGCGTGCCATCGGCTCGGCGCAACCCCGCCCCATCGAACACGCACAGCAGCCCCATCTGGAACGGGGTGTGATCGTCGGAAACCCAGGCGTTGGCCAGCTCATCCATGCGCAGTCTCGTCAGCGTCACGCGCGCCATTGTGGCCGAGGTTCAGCCGGCGGCGTTCTCGGCCACCGCATTGCGGCGCCACGTGCCGTTCGGTGGGCCGGCGCCGGTGCGCCGGTTTCTGCCCAACCTCACCCAGCCGACGGACCCGGGCACCGACAGCACTGTCATGTGCCACATCGCCATGCTCGAGGCCGCTGGCGAAGGCGACCGAACCACGCGGCTCGGGCCGGTAACGGACGAGGATGACGCGAGGGCGCACCGCATCTACACGAGCGAATCGATGGACCGTATGCCCGCCGCCCGAACCACGGCGCCGGGCGTCACTGCCGCCGCGAAGGAGGTGTCGACACCCGCCGATGAGCCAACGAGGCATCAGGCCGGGCGGCGCTAGCATCGACCAGGGGTCGCCGCGCACCTCGCTGGTGGCGCTGATCGTGCATCCGAGCTCGCCGGCCAACAAGAATCCACGGTCCCTGGTCAGTCTCCCGAGAGCGCGGTGCGGAACGTCGTCACGAAATGAGGAGCGCGCGGATGTCACTCACCCGGATCCACAACTTGTCCATCTCCCTGGACGGCTTCGCCACCGGCGAGCCGCAGTCCGCGGAAGCACCCTTCGGCCATGCCGGCCAGCGTCTACACGAGTGGATGATCAATACTCGGTTCTGGGACGCCAGCGGGACCGCTGGAGTCGACGACGCCTTCGCACAGCGCCACAGTGACGGCATCGGCGCCGAGATCATGGGCGCCAACAAGTTCGGCCCGCCCGGCTGGGCGAACGACCCGGACTGGCAGGGATGGTGGGGTCCCAACCCGCCGTTTCACACGCCGACCTTCGTGCTCACTCACCACCCCCGGCCCACGATCCAGATGCAGGGCGGCACCACGTTCCACTTCCTCGACGCGGCCCCGGCGCAGGCGCTCGAGACCGCCCGCCAGGCAGCCGATGGGCTGGACGTGCGGATCGGCGGCGGTCCCACGATGGTGCGCAACTTCCTCTTAGCCGGGCTCGTTGACCACATGCATCTGGTCCAGGTACCGATCGTGCTCGGTCGCGGAGTCCGCCTCTGGGACGGTCTTGAGGCCTTCGAGGATGGCTACGACGTGGAGGCGATGTCCTCCCCCAGTGGCGTAACACACTTCACGTTCACGCGGAAAGCCGCCTCGTAAACGCCAACACCGTGCGGATCGTGCTCGGCAACGTGCCCTGACTTTCGGGGTAGCGCAGGTCACACTGCCGTGAGGCGGCGGGTGGGCCAGCCTCGTGCCACCATCGCTTGTGGGCGGTGCCAGCATGCTTTCTCGCTCGCAGGAGGCCCCGGTTGTCGATCGGGCCAGCAGCGCGGACCTGGCATTTCTCGCGATGGACATTGGTTCGGTGCCCGAGCAGTTCGGGGTTGTGCTGCGGTTGGGCGGAGCCGACTCGCCGGACCCGCAGCGGGTACGGAGGTTGGTCGCGGCCCGGGTGTGCGCGGTGCCGAGACTGCGGCAGCGGCTGCGCCGGACCCGGCTCGGCTGCGGTGGTCCGGTTTGGGTCGACGACGCGCAATTCGATGTATGCCGGCACGTGCGCCAGGTGGTGTGCCCCCAGCCCGGGGACGAGCCGGCCCTGCTTGAGACGGTGATGGGCCTGCTGACCGCGCCGTTGCCGAAGGATTGCCCGTTGTGGTCGGTGACGCTGGTGACCGGCCTTGACGACGGTGCAGCCGTTTTGGTCGTCGTGGTCCACCATGTCCTCGCGGATGGGATGGGTGGGATGGCGATCTTCTCGGCCCTGGTGGATGGGCAAGCACAGGTGGTCGGTGCCCGGTTTCCCCGCCCGCAGCCGAGCGCCGGACAGTTGGCGCGGGAGGCGTTGCGCCGACGGGGTCGAGCCGTGCGGTCGATCGGCCGGTCGTGGCGACTGCTGCGCGCATCGCTCACGGCAGGTGGCGGGCTCAAACCGGCCCGGGCGACGCCATGCTCGCTGCTGCAACCGACGGGTCCTCGACGCCGCATGGCCATCGTGAGGGTGGATCATGGCGCGCTTCGAGCCGCCGCCCACGAGTTCGGGGCCACCACCAACGACGCGGTCCTGGTCGCGGTTGCCGCGGCGCTGCAGCGGGTCCTCGCCTCACGCGGAGAGACCGTCGACCCCCTCGTCGTGTGTGTTCCGGTGTCCGGACGGCCACCCGTACCCCCGCCTTCGCAGTCCCACGGCTCCGGGCCCAACCTGGGCAACATGGTCAGCCCCTTGATCGTGGCGGTGCCCACCACTGGGGAGGTTCCCGAGCGATTGCGCACGGTGTCTGCGCAGGTGCGCCAGCACCGGGCCTCTGCCACCGGCCCGCCCCCGATCGCGTTGCTCGGTTGGGCGTTCCGGCCACTGGCCAGGCTCGGCGGCTTCCGCTGGTACATGAACCATCAGCACCGGCTGCACACGCTCGTGACCCACGTTCGCGGCCCGGCCGACCGGGTCACCTTCGACGGCATACCGGTCCGCTCAGCAACGGCCGTGGCCGTGGGTGAGGCCGGCAACACCCCCGTCAACTTCGGCGTGCTGTCTTACGCGAGAACCCTCGCGGTGACCGTGATCGTCGATCCGGATCACTTCTTCGAGCTGGCTGCCTTGACGGCCGCCCTGGCCGACGAGCTCGACGCGATCGGCCGCCTCGGCTGACGCCTGACCCGAGCACCGGAAGGGCACGAGGCCGCGGACGGCGTCGGTAGTGGTCGCCCGAGCTGGCTGCCGCCCTTGGTCTGACGTTGAGCCTGCTGCGGTGCGCTGGGCGTAGCCGATGGCGGGGACGGTGAGAACGCCGGCGATCAGGAAGAGAGCTCCGAGGATCAGCCAGCCGCGTGTGCCGCCGGTGATCACGAGGGCGGTGAGCAGGGCTGGGCCGATGGTGCGGGCCAGGGGGACACCGGCGGCGTAGAGGCCTTGGTATTGGCCTTGCTGGTCGTCGGGGGCCAGGTCGAAGGCGACCTGCCAGGAACCGGCGGCGGACAGCAGTTCGGCAGCGACCTGCAGGGCAGCGGCCAGGACCAGTGCCACCACGACTGGTCCAGTGCTGTCGAGATGCCCTGACCAGGCAAAGGCTGCGCAGGAGGCCAGCATGATCCCTCCGGCGAGGCGCACGGCGCGGCCTGCGGCGGGAAGGGTGCGGACGCGTTGGGCGACGTGGACCTGGCCGAGCATCACCGCGACGGTGTTGAAGATGAACAGGGCTGACACCAGCCAGGGCGGCGCCATCGTGTGCGCCACCACCCACAGCGGCAGGACAACAGACAGCAGCGGCATGTAGAGCAGCATGACCGCGTTCAGACCGGCCAAGACCGCGTAGGGACGGTCGTGCAGCACCTGGAGCCGGTGGCCGGTCAGCCGCGGCGTCCGGGTGGAGAGCGGCAACGTAGCCAGGACTGCAGCAGCGGCGAGGAAGGCGATGGCGTCCACGACGAGCACCGCCGCGTAGCCGACCGGGATGTCGAGGGCAAGCGCGATCCCGCCGGCGGCGGCGCCGACGGCCAGACCGGCGTTCTGAGCGACCTGGAGCCGGCCCCGGGCGGTGGTCCGCTGCCCGGGCTCGGTGAGCACCGCAAGCATGGCCTGCCGCACGGCGCCGAGCCCGCTTTGGCAGCAGCCGTACAGGATGGCTACGACGGTCAGCGCGAGCAGTGACCGGACCGGCAGCAGTCCGACCAGCGCGACCGCAGTGCCGGCGGCGAGCAGGGCCGCCGCGGGGCGCAGTCCGCACCGGTCGGCGAGGGCGCCCAGCGGTGTGCTGGCCAGGAACCCGGCGGCCCAGCCGACGGTGAGGGCGATTCCGACCTGGGTGGCGGCCAGGCCGGCGATTCGAGTGAGGAACAACACCGAGGTGACGTAGAAGGCGCCGTCACCGACCGAGTTGATGGCGGTGGCGGTGACCAGCCGCCGGTTCGCGGTCACGACCGGTCTCTGGGCGGGAACAGGGGCCGGGGGTCGAACAGGACGCGGGTCCGCGCGATCCAGCCGTTCTCGAAAGAGCTGCGGGCCAGGGCCTTGGAGTCATTGCTGCTGTTCACGAGGGTGTCCTTTGCAGGTGCGTGGTGTCAGGGCTGGTAGCTGCCGGGCGGCCAGGCCCGCGTGGTCACACCGACGCCGTTCCAGGCGGTAACCGTGACGATCAGCGCGACCAGTGCGGCGACCTCATCGCTGCGGTACTGCTCGGCAACAAGGTCGAACACCTGCTGCGGGACGTGGTCGTCGGCCATCCGCACCATTGCCTCGGCCAAGGTGAACGCGGCCCGCTCGGCCGGGGTGAAGAAGCCGGTCTCCTGCCACACCACCAGTGCGTCGAGCCGTTGTTGGTTCTCCCCGACAGCGCGGGCGTTCTGCGCGTGCATGTCGACGCAGTAGGCGCACCCGTTCAGCTGGGAGACCCGCAGCCGAACCAGTTCGCGCAGCCGGTGGTCGAGCCCGACGCGGTCGCATTCCTTG
>JBIOUP010000319.1:0-5899 GCA_044867305.1 Dermatophilaceae bacterium | reverse complement strand
GTCGGGCACCGTTGCCAGCGTCGACGTCTCGGTGGGGCAGCAGGTGAGCCAGGGCCAGCCGACCGTCACCTGGCCCACGCGAGCCGCCGTTCCGCTGAGACTCAGCGCCTGACGCACGGTTCCCGAGGCGACCAGGGCGGTGCGGTACTGCGAGGTCTGGGCGCCGCCGCCTGGAAACCCATTGGCGACAACAGTCCCCAGCACGACGACCAGCACCACTGCCGCGAGCACACCGAGCAGGGTCAGTACCTGACGCCGCCGCGGCACCAACAAGACCGTCCGGTCAGCCACCAGTGGCACCCCCGGCGGGGATGCCACCGCCGCCGAAGCACGAGCCGCTCACTGGCGCCCGCAACGCCACGCTTGTGGCCGTCACGGCGCCCGTCTCGCTCGCCTGCCCTTGTGCGGTGGCGCACTGCCCTACCGCGACGTCGGTGGCACTCGCCTTCACCGTGGTCGTGTATGCCGTGCCGCCACTAGTCGTGACCGTCACCGGGCTTGCGGTCGAGGTCGTCCCCTCTCCGCCCGGCATGATCCGGGCGACCGTGAAGGAGCCGCCCGAGACGGCGGTGACCCTCCCGAAGAACGCGCCTGCGCCACCACGGCCGGTCGGGGCGCCCTGACCGGGACTACCCGCGGCCGGGGCGCCGTTGGGCGCATCGGTCGGCTGCGGCATACCGCTTAGCGTCCCAGAGCAGCTTCCGTCCGCCGCCGCCGGCGAGATCTGGACGTTGGCGGCGGACCCGCTGTCGCCGGTCGCGGTAGCCCCATCGGGGGGCCGTACCACCGCGCAGACACCGACGGTGACGTCAGTGGCGCTGCCGGCTTGCTGCTTCGTGAACGATGTCGTCGCGGTCCAGGTCACAGCCGCTGCCGGTTCTGGCTCTGCACCTGCATCGTGGAGCCGGACACGGCGGCGATGAGCCCGCTCACCCCGGGCTGGCGCGGCCCCCCTCCGCCGGCCCGTACGGTGGAGGCGGCCGCGGGCGACGTGGCGGCCGCGGTGCCCTCCGCCGATGGGGTTCCCGACGAGCACGCTGCCAGCGCGACCACGCCGAGCAGCACCGACATGAGACTGGCCGCCAGGGTGGCGGGCATGCGGTAACGGGGCATGGTCATTCGCTCCTCAAGGCATCGATGGGCGCCAGACGCGCGGCCCGGCTGGCCGGGTATACCCCAGCCGCGATCCCGATGGCGAGGGACACCCCTAGGGCGGCAGCCGAGGCCAGCGGGGACATCGTTACCGGCTGCCCGAGCAGGTTGGGCAGCACGACGGCGCCGGCGAAACCCAACGCGAGGCCGGCCAGCCCGCCCGCGAGCCCGAGCATGCTCGCCTCCACGAGGAACTGGCGCAGGATTGCCCGAGGTGTCGCGCCGAGCGCCTTGCGCAGCCCGATCTCGCGGACCCGCTCGGTGACCGAGACGAGCATGATGTTCATGACCCCGATCCCGCCGACCAGCAACGAGATCGCGGCGATGCTCGCAAGCAGGACGGTCAGGATCCGGGTGGTCGTCGTCGCGGTGTCGACGATGGCCTGCTGGCTGCTCACCGTGAAGTCGGCGCTGGCCGCGGTCACCCCGTGCGTGTTGAGCAGGGTGTTGGTCGTCTCCTGGTATGCCGCGGACAGCACCTGGGGGTCCCTGGCCTCGATGTAGATCTGGGAGACCGACCGCGGTGTCGTGCTGGTCGACACCCGGGTGGCGTATGTCGTCATCGGCACGACGAGCAGGTCGTCCTGGTCGCCGCCGGTCGTCGAGCCCTCGGAAGCCAGCAGACCAACGACGGTGAACGGCTGCCCGTTCACGCCCACCGACTGCCCCACCGCCGAGCCGGTGCCGAACAGCTGCGCTGCGGTCGTCGTGCCGATAACGGCCACTGCGCTCTCCCGGTCGACCTCCTGCGCCGTGAAGAACCGCCCGTCCGAGACGGTCCTGGCGCGGACGGCGAGCCAGTCGGGAGAGGTGCCGACGACGTTCGCGGTCCAGTTGCTGGACCCGGCGACCAGCGTCGAGGAGGTCTGCGAGGTGGGTGCGACATGCGCGATGTCGGGGGCGACCGTGGAGTCGGCGAGGATCGCCGCATCGTCGACGCTCAGCGTCGTGGCTGACCCACGACCAGCGCGCACGCCTGCGGCGGAGGTCGAGCTGCCGGGAGTGACGATGAGCAGGTTCGATCCCAGCTTGTTGATCTGCTCGGTCACCCGTTGTTGGGCCCCTTGGCCCAAGCCGACGGTGAGCATGACCGCGGCGATGCCGATGAGGATGCCCAGGACGGTCAAGGCGGAGCGCATCCGGCGCGTGCGGATCGCCTCGTATGCCGTGCGCGCGGTCTCTACCCAGGTCACGGCGCGCCGGTCCGGCTGGGCTGGTGTTGCTCGACCATGCCGTCGCGGATCGTCACGGCGCGGCCAGCAAGGTCAGCGATGTCATGCTCGTGGGTGATGAGGACGATGGTGCGGCCCTGGTCGTGCAACCCGCGCAGCAGTCCCAACACCTCTGCGGTCGACACCGAGTCCAGGTTGCCGGTGGGCTCATCGGCCAGGATGAGGTCCGGGTCGGTGACCAGCGCACGAGCGAGCGACACCCGTTGCTGCTGACCGCCGGACAGCTCCCCCGGGCGGTGGTCGACCCGGTCCGCGAGACCGACGTTGCCCAGTGCTTCTACCGCGCGTTCGCGGCGCTCGTGGCGTGGCACACCGGCATACACGAGCGGCAGCTCGACGTTGCGCCAGGCGGAAAGTGTCGGCAGCAGGTTGAACTGCTGAAAGACGAAACCGATGCGCTGATTGCGCACATGGGCCAGCTCGCGCTCGTCCATGCTCGACACATCGACTCCGGCGAGCTCGTAGCTGCCCTCGGTAGGCACGTCGAGGCAGCCGAGGATGTGCATGAGGGTCGACTTGCCTGAGCCGGACGGCCCGACGACGGCGACGAACTCGCCCTCGTGGATGTCCAGGTCGATGTCACGCAGGGCCTGCACCTGCAGCGAGCCCGTCGCGTACGTCTTGCCGACGCCGCGCAGGCGCAGGATCGGTGCCGCAGCGTCGGGCAGCGCAGCCTGCGGCAGGATGCCCGTCGCGGCCGGGTCCGGGACGATCGCTGTGGGCGCCGGCCCGGGGCCTCCCGTGGTCACTGGCCGCCTCCGGCAGGTGGGGCGCCCTGGCCGGCTCCGGCGGGTGCGCCTGAGGGCGCGCCGCCCTGACCGGCCCCGGCCGGCGGACCGCCGGTAGAGCTCCCGCCGCCGAACCCGCCCGTTCCCCTGGTCCGGGTGGCGGTGGAGCCTGCGCCGCCCTGGCCGGGCGTGGCACCCGAGCGGGTGACCAGCACCTCGTCGCCGTTGGCGAGCCCGGCAGTGATCTGGGTCTGGTTGCCCTGCACCATGCCGACAGTCACCGGCGTGGACACCTGTTGGCCGTTCCTGACCTGGGTGACGACGGTCTTTCCGTCGGCGGTGGTGATCGCCGCGGTGGGCACCACGAGGGCATCCGTGACCTCTTTGACGATGATGCTGACCGATGCGGCGCCCCCGGCATACAGCCCCGTGGGGTTGCCCGTCACTGAGACGGTCACTGGGAAGCTCGCCACCCCGCTCGTCGTCGTCGCGATGACCCCGACCGAGCTCACCGTGCCGAACACCGTGGCTGATGAGCCCGTGGGCACGATCTGGGCTTGCAGGTCGGCCTTCACCAACGGCAGGTCCGCCGCCGTGACCGACGTATCGACGAGCCATGCATCCGTGGTGATGACGACGATCTGTCCGCTCGAGCTGCTCGATGAGCCGCCCGACCCGCTCTGCCCGCTACCGGACCCGGAGCCAGTCCCAGCGCCCGAGGCGGAGCCACTTGCGGACGCAGAGCCGGATCCGGAGCCGGAGCTGGAGCCGGAGCCGGAGCCGGAACCATTGCCGGACACCTGGTTGCCGACCTGGATGTTTACGGCGGCCACGGTGCCGGTGATCGGGCTTTGCAGGTTGGCGGCGGCCAACGCGGTCTTGGCCGTGTCGAGCTTGGCGTTCGCCGCCTTGACCTGCGAGTTCGCCGCCGCGACCTGGGTGGAGGTGGCCGCGCTGTTGCTCCGGGTCGCGCTGAGGCTCGCGTATGCCGCGTCAACGCTTGCTTGGGCGGAGTCGACGGCCTGTTGCAGGTCGGTAGGGTCGATGCTGGCGAGGGTCTGCCCGGCCGTCACCTGGTCGCCCGCCTTGACGGCGATGTTGGTGACCGTCCCGCCGGACGTGAAGCGCAGGTCGGAGCGCGACTTGGGCGCGATGGTCCCGGAGGCGGTCACGGTCTGGCTCAGCGTCGTCGTGGTGACCTTGACCGTCGTCGTCGTGGCCTGCGGACCCGGAGTCGACCGCCGGCTCAGCCACACGCCCGCGCCCGCCGCGACGATCAGCAGGACGGCTGCGGCAACGACGAGCCGTCGCCGTGGCCGAAAACCACGTGCCATCGCTAGCCCTTCGTGACTTCCACGGCTTCCCGTGGTTCGCGCGCTGTTCGATCCGACCCAAGGGAGCGAACCTGGGAGCAGGTCCGGGCCAACCTGTGAAGCCGCTATGTGGCGCACGACACAGGCGCGGCCGATCCCTCCTGGGCACGGACCGGCTTCCCGTCACGTCGTCGTCCACCAAAGCAAGAAGGAAGTTGCCGATCCCCTGTCATGAATGCGCGGGGTGCCCGTCCTACTTACGACCGAGCCAGATCCGGCGGGGCACGCTCGCATCGGGGGCGAACGTGCCCGGTCCCGCAGGTCGGCTCGCGTGTCCGGCTGTGCCCAGGGGGACACAGCCGGAAAGCGCCGGAGCACATCCGCCCGGGGCGGGGCCGCAGGGGAATCCGCTCCGACCTGCGCGTCGCTGGGTCGAGCAGCAAGAAAATCGCGAAAACCGTGTCATTGATCGACCTGATGGCCGTCTCATGAGCAACCGGACGGCGCGACCAAGGCACTGAGCAAGCGTGGCGCACGAGTGCCGGTCGCGATTCGCCGCTCCGGAGGGTTCCGGGGGGGACCAGCCGGAAGGGCGAACCGCAGCTCGCATCGGTGGGTGGGCCCGGCGTGCCCAGCCGGTCCACCCACTGCCGGCCACCTACGGGTGGCCATCAACAACGCCTCCCCCGCGCCGTAGAGATGCGGCTCCGGCGCGTGGGAGGGCCCCAACCGGGCGTACCTGAAAGATCGCCGGGACGAACCGGACCACCCCCCGGCATTTGTCGACGCGACCCGCTCCGCCCCGGATACTGTTCGGATGTGACTGCCAGCGACCTGACCCTCTACGGGGCAACGGGTTTCGTCGGGCGGATCACGGCTCGGCACCTGGCCGAACAAGCGCCGGCGGGCGTGCGGGTCACCCTTGCCGCGCGATCGCTCCCGCGTCTGGAGGCGCTGCAACGCGAGCTTGGCCGGCCAGCCGCGCACTGGCGCCTCATGACCGTGAACGCTGAGGAGCCCGAGGCGCTGCGCGCCATGGCGAGCGCAACGCGCGTCGTGGCCACCACGGTGGGCCCCTACGCCAAGTGGGGTATGCCGCTTGTCGAGGCATGTGCACGAAGCGGCACCAGCTACTGCGACCTGACCGGAGAGCTCCTGTTCGTCCGCGACAGCATCCGGCTGTGGCATCCCACCGCACTGGAGTCGGGCGCGCGCATCGTGCACGCCTGCGGCTTCGACTCGATTCCCTCCGACCTGGGTGTGCTGGTGACGGCCGACCGGGTGAGCGCCGACGGCCAGGGCCAGCTGACCGAGGTCAGGCTCGCCGTCGAGTCGATTCGCGGCGGTTTCAGCGGTGGCACGATCGACTCGTTCCGAAACCAGATCGACGCGGTGCGTGCCGATCCCGACGCCCGCGCGGCCATGCGCGACCCCAACGTCCTCAGCCAGGTCGGCGTCCCCGTCGGCGCCCACC
>JBIOUP010000318.1:0-2700 GCA_044867305.1 Dermatophilaceae bacterium | reverse complement strand
ATGGTGGTCGCTCAGCTCGTCGATGCGACGCGCGACGAACGCCGCCTCGTCGTGCTCGTTGTCCGCCACGTAGCCGACGATGCGCTCGCCCTCGCCGGCGTCGGTCCACAGGTTCTTGGGCCGCCGGTCGGGGTTGCGGGCGATGACCGAGTTCGCGGCACGCAGGATGGTCTGGGTCGAGCGGTAGTTCTGCTCCAGCAGGATCGTGTGCGCGTGCGGGTAGTCCTGCTCGAACTCGACGATGTTGCGGATCGTCGCTCCGCGAAAGGCATAGATCGACTGGTCCGCATCGCCCACGACGACCAGCTCCGCTGGCTGGAGTGGGTATGCCGGCTCGCCTTCATCGCCGACCCGGTCACCCGACGCTCGGTCACCGGCGCCTCGCACGACACGAAGGCGCGCAGGCGCTTCCTGGACACCCACCAGCTCTCGGATCAGCTGGTACTGGGCGTGGTTGGTGTCTTGGTACTCGTCGACGAGCACATGCCGGAACCGGCGACGGTAGTGCTCAGCTGCATCCGGAAAGGCCTGCAGCAGGTTGACCGTGGTCATGATGAGGTCGTCGAAGTCCAGGGCGTTGGCCTGGCGGAGCCGCCTCTGGTACCCGGCATACGCGTCGGCGATCATCCGCTCGTAGTGGGTGCCGCCCTCGGAGACCCGGCGACCGAAGGTCTCCTCGTCGACCAGCTCGTTCTTGAGGTTGCTGACCTGGTGGGAGAACGCCTTGGGGTTGTACCGCTTGGGGTCCAGGCCCATGTCCCGCGTGACCATGCCCATGAGCCGCTGGCTGTCGGCGGCGTCGTAGATGGAGAAGCTGGACTTCAAGGCGACCTTGGCCGCCTCGCGGCGCAGAATCCGCACGCACGCCGCATGGAAGGTCATGACCCACATGGCCCGGGCCCGGCCGCCGACCAGCGCCTCGACGCGCTCGCGCATCTCTGCGGCAGCCTTGTTGGTGAAGGTGATCGCGAGCACCTGCCCGGGCGCGACGCCGCGCTCGGCAAGCAGGTAGGCGATCCGGTGGGTCAGCACCCGGGTCTTGCCGGAGCCGGCGCCGGCGATGATGAGCAGCGGCCCGCCTTGGTGGACGACGGCCTCGCGCTGCTGCGGGTTGAGGGCGGCGAGCAACTGCTCCCCCGGCGGCGCCGATGTCTTGGCACCGGTCGCGACCCATCCTTCGCCGGGAGCGTGCTGCCCGGGGCCGGCCAGCGCCCACAGGGGGCGGCCGGACTCGTCGACGTCGCTCGGGTGGGTGTCGCGCAGCGACGGGGCGTGCGGGTGCTCGCCCGGGGGCGCGGATGCGACGCCCGGCAGCCCAAGGTCGTCGAAAAGGGTGCTCATGGCTCCCGAAAGCCTACGTCGTCGCACCCTCAGGGCCCCTCAAGGCCGGGTTCGACGCACGCTGATGGCGGGCAAGGCGGCAGTTGTCCTGGTCCGGCGGCAGGTATCTCTGCCGCCTTGGCATGGTTTCTGCCGACCAGCCCGGCCGTCGGCGCAGGGCGCTGGCAGTGCGCGGTGGGTCGGCAGGGCACCAACCGGACCGACGACAGCTGCCGTATGCCGCGGGCGCCGGCCACGCCCTACGCTGTGCCGCATGACAGTCGCACGCTCACTTCGGGTCCCACGTCACGGTGACGCCTCGGTACTCACGGTCGACGAGGCCGACGTTCCCGAGCCCGGACCAGGACAGGTGCGGGTGGCCGTCCGGGCGGCAGGCGTCAACTTCATCGATGTCTACAAGCGCGAGGGCATCTACCCGACGCCGCCTCCCTTCACCCTCGGCGAGGAGGGCGCTGGGGTGATCGAGTCGGTCGGCGACGGAGTCAACCGGTCACCGGGCGAGCGGGTGGCCTGGGCCATGCACACGGGCGCTTTCGCCGAGCTGGCGCTCGTGCCGGCGAGCATGCTCGTCACCTTGCCGGAGCGGGTCGACTTCGATACCGCCGCCGGGGCGATGCTGCAGGGCATGACCGCGCACGCCCTCGTCAACTCGGTGTATGCCGTGCAGCCCGGTGACGCGGTGCTCGTCCACGCCGCTGCCGGAGGCGTCGGTCAATGGCTGGTGCAGCTCGTCACTGCCAAGGGAGCCACGGTCATCGCCACCGCGGGGTCGGCCGCCAAGCTCGACAAGGCCCGCTCGCTCGGCGCGAACGCCCTGGTGAACTACGCGGAGGTGCACGACCTGGCCGAGGCTGTCAAGGAGGCGAACGGCGGTGCTGGCGTTCACGTCGCCTATGACGGCGTCGGCAAGTCGACTTTCGACGCGTCGATGGCCGCCTTGCGCCGGCGCGGGATGCTCGTCCTGTTCGGCGCGTCCAGCGGCCCGGTGCCACCGGTCGACCCGCAGCGGCTCAACGCCGGTGGGTCGCTGTACCTCACCCGGCCCACCCTCGCGCACTACATCGCCGAACCCGACGAGCTGCGGTGGCGGGCCGGCGAGATCCTCAGCATGCTCGGGTCCGGTGCTGTTTCGATGCAGATCGGCGGGCGCTACCCGCTGGAGGAGGCGGCCGCGGCATACCAGGCCCTGCAGGGCCGGGAGACGACCGGCAAGCTCATCTTCACCATCTGAAGCTGCAGTCTCCAGCCTCCTCAGTCGCGGTTGGGTAGAGCGACGTAAACCGTCTCCAGGAACTCCTCGATGCCTTCCCGGCCGCCCTCTCGGCCCAGCCCCGAATGCTTGATGCCACCGAACGGGGC
>JBIOUP010000317.1:0-11093 GCA_044867305.1 Dermatophilaceae bacterium | reverse complement strand
AGTCTGCTGATGCGCAGTCCCCACGTGCTGCAGCTGATCATGGACTCGCTGCGCTACTGGGTGCAGGAGATGCACGTCGACGGGTTCCGCTTCGACCTGGCCGCCACGCTGGCGCGCCAGTTCCATGAGGTCGACAAGCTGTCGGCGTTCTTCGACCTCATCCAGCAAGACCCGGTCGTGAGCCGGGCCAAGCTCATCGCCGAGCCCTGGGACCTGGGCGACGGTGGTTACCAGGTGGGCGGCTTCCCGCCGTTGTGGACGGAGTGGAACGGCAAGTTCCGTGACACCGTGCGTGACTTCTGGCGCGGCGAGGGGGCCACGCTCGGCGAGTTCGCCTCACGCCTCACCGGCTCCTCGGACCTCTACGAGCACTCCGGGCGCCGGCCGATCGCCTCGGTCAACTTCGTCGTGGCCCACGACGGGTTCACCTTGCGGGATCTGGTCAGCTACAACGAGAAACACAACGAGGCCAACCTCGAGGGCAACCACGACGGTGAGGACCACAACCGCTCGTGGACCTGCGGAGTCGAGGGGCCGACCGACGACCCCGAGGTCAACGCGTTGCGGTTGCGCCAGCAGCGCAACCTCATCGCCACCCTGCTGCTGGCCCAGGGTGTCCCGATGATCGCCCACGGTGACGAGCTGGGCCGCACCCAGCACGGCAACAACAACGCCTACTGCCAGGACAATCCGATCACCTGGGTGGACTGGAACCTCGATCCCGAGGACAAGGAGCTCCTCGGGTTCACCAGGCGGGTTGTCTCCCTGCGCCAGAACCACCCGGTGTTCCGCCGCCGCCGCTTCTTCGCAGGCCGCGCGAGCCACGGGGGCGAGAGCGACGTCGGTGACATCGCGTGGTTCATGCCGGGCGGCGACCACATGGACGAGGAGGCCTGGGCGAGCGGGTACGCCAAGACGCTCATGGTGTTCCTCAACGGCCGGGCCATCCGCGAGATGGACGAGCGCGGGGGCCGCGTGATCGACGACTCCTTCCTCGTCCTGTTCAACGCGCACGATGCGCCCATCACCTTCACCATCCCGGACGAGAACTACGGGACAACCTGGTTCATCGAGGTGGACACCGCGGCGCCTCAGCCGGCGGCGGTGTCGACGGCTGCCGGCGCCATGGCGGATCCGGTTGCGGCCGCGAGCGTCGCCGCCGAGTCCTCGGCCGTGCTCGTCGCGGGGGAGCACGTCGAGCTTCCGCCGCGCAGCCTGCTGGTGCTGCGCTGCCCGAGAGAGGAGACGGGGTGACCGACCCGTCGCAGGTGCCGACGTCCACCTACCGGCTGCAGCTGCGTGCAGAGTTCGGCTTCGCCGAGGCCGCGGCCCAGGCCGACTACCTGCGCGATCTCGGCGTCAGCCACATCTACCTCTCGCCCATCCTCGCCGCCGCCCCTGGTTCGGCCCACGGCTACGACGTCGTCGACCACACGTCGCTGTCCGCTGACGCCGGGGGGCGCCCGGCGTTCGACGCGCTCGTCGCACGGCTGCACGAGCACGGGCTGGGTGCGGTCGCCGATGTCGTCCCCAACCACATGTCCCTGCCGGCACCGGCATACCTCAACGAGCCGTTGTGGGAGCTGCTTCGCGACGGACGAGACAGCCGCTACGCCGAATGGTTCGACATCGACTGGGAGGCCGGGCAGGACACCATCCTGATGCCCGTGCTCGGCGAGCCGCTGGAGAGCGTGTTGGCATCCGGTCAGCTCGTGCTGGACGACAAGGGGGGCCGCAGCGGCGACGAGACGGTGCTGCGCTACTACGAGCACGAGTTCCCCGTGCGCGCCGGCACCGAACGTATGCCGTTGGGCGAGCTGGTCGCTCGGCAGTGGTACCGCCTGGCGGACTGGAAGGCGGCTGACCTCAACCTCAACTACCGCCGGTTCTTCGACGTGAAGACTCTGGTCGCCGTGCGCGTCGAGCGTCCCGAGGTGTTCGAGGCGACCCACCGGCTGCTGCTCGAGCTGCTCGGCTCCGGTCAGCTCAACGGGCTGCGGATCGACCACCCGGACGGGCTGGCCGACCCGCGCGAGTACCTGCGCATGCTGTCCGATTCAACCGGCAGCGCCTGGGTGGTCGTCGAGAAGATCCTCGAGGGCCACGAGCACTTGCCCCGTGACTGGCCGGTCGCGGGGACGACGGGCTACGACGCGCTCAAACGGGTCGGTGGGGTGTTCGTCGACCCCACCGGCTCCGAGCCGTTGCTGGCTTTGCTGGCGGTCTTCACCGGACGGGTCATCACGCCCGAGCAGGTGGCCCTGGAAGCGAAGATGCAGGTGGGACTGCGGGTGCAGGCTGCGGAGGTGCAGCGCCTGGTCCGGCTGCTCATGGTCACCGTCGAGGGCCTGGGCCTGCTGGGGGATCCGCGGCCCGAGACGCTGCGCCGGGCGGTGTCGGCCCTGCTGGTGTCGATGGACCGCTACCGCGCCTATGTGTATCCCGGCGAGCCGCTGAGCGTCGAAGCGCTCGCAGTGGTGCACCAGGCCGCGGACCGGGCCCGGGCGCTCATCGCGGCGAGCGACCATCCGGCCCTGGAGGTCGTGCGGGACCTGGCGTTGGACCAACACGCCGACCGTGCGAACGCCACCGCCGAGGCGGCGCGCGTCGAGTTCGTCACCCGTTTCCAACAGACCTGCGGCCCCATCATGGCCAAGGGCATCGAGGACACCGCGTTCTACCGCTGGTTCCACCTCACGGCTCTCAACGAGGTGGGCGGCAACCCGGGCGAGTTCGGGATGACGCCTGATGACCTGCACGAGTTCGGTCACCGCCAGCTCAGCCGCTGGCCCGGCTCCATGACGACCCTCACGACACATGACACCAAACGCTCCGAGGACACCAGGGCGGCGCTGACGCCGATCAGCGAGCTGCCCATCGAGTGGGCGGCCTGGATGAAGCACGCACTGGAGTTCGCCGCGCCCCATCGGCCCCAGCAACTGGACCCCGCAACGGAGTACCTGCTATGGCAGACCCTGGTCGGCACCTGGCCGATCACTGTGGACCGGCTCAAGACCTACGCGCTGAAGGCGGTCCGTGAGGCGTGCGTCCACACCTCGTGGGTCGATCCTGACCTCGAGTACGAGCAGGCCGTGCACGGGTTCATCGACTGGGCGCTCGGCGAGCCCGCTGTCGGGGCTCATGTGCAGACGTGGGTCGAGCGCACCGCGCCGCACGTGCGCGCCGTGACCCTCGGGCAGAAGCTGCTCCAGCTCGTTCTCCCCGGGGTGCCCGACGTCTACCAGGGCGGGGAGCTGGTCGAGCGCACGCTCGTCGACCCCGACAACCGACGGCCCGTCGACTACGCCGAGCGACGCCGCCGCCTGGCCGCGCTCGACGGTGGTGCAGCGCCGACGGACTTGTCCGACGAGAAGCTGCTGGTCACCTCGCGGGTGCTTCGGCTGCGCCGACAGCATCCGGACTGGTTCGGCGCCGGGTCGAGCTACCAGCCGGTCGCCACCACGTCCGGGCACGCCCTCGCCATCGCTCGCGGGCAGGGCGGGCGTCAGCAGGTCGTTGCCGTGGTCACCCGCCTGCACGAGGGGCTCACGGCCGGCGGCGGCTTCGCGGAGCACAGCTTGATGCTCGCCGAAGGCCGCTGGCACGACGTCCTCGAGAGAGCCGACACGTACGACGGGCCGGCAGCGGTCAGCCTGGCTGACCTGCTCGCGCGCCGGCCCGTCGCCCTGCTGGTGCGGGAGGATTGACCGGAGTGCGGGTTCGGGTCTGGGCGCCGGACGCTCGTGACATGCGCCTTGTGCTCGGCCCACCCGAGGGGCCAACGACCGAGGTGGCCATGACGGCGGACCGCGACGGATGGTGGGAATACCCGTTACCCGACGGCACGGCATACCCGATCGACTACGCGTTCCGCGTCGACGGCGGCGATCCCACCCCTGACCCCCGCAGCGGCTGGCAGCCGCACGGCGTGCACGGTCCCAGCCGGACCGTCGACACAGGGCAGTTCATGTGGACCGACGCCGCTTGGCCGGGTCCGTGCGCAGGTGCCGGTGTGCTCGGCGCCGTGCACTACGAGCTGCACGTCGGCACGTTCACCGAGGCGGGCACGCTCGATGCGGCCATCGAGCGGCTGGACCACCTCGTCGAGCTCGGGGTCGACGTCGTCGGGCTGATGCCGGTCGCGGCCTTTCCGGGACGGTGGGGATGGGGCTACGACGGTGTGGCGCCGTATGCCGTGCACGACGGCTACGGAGGCCCGGCCGCCCTGGCCCGGTTCGTCGACGCCGCCCACGCCCGCGGGCTGGGCGTGTCCTTGGACGTCGTGTACAACCACCTGGGTCCGGTCGGCAACTACCTGGCGCGGTTCGGGCCGTACTTCACCGACCGGCACACGACGCCGTGGGGCCCGGGGGTCAACCTGGACGGGGCGGGGTGCGAGCAGGTGCGCGCCTGGATCATCGACAACGCGCTGCGCTGGCTCGGCGAGTTCCACCTGGACGCGCTTCGCCTCGACGCGGTGCACGAGCTCCGCGACGACTCGCCTCGGCACCTGCTGGCCGAGCTGTCCGATGCCGTGGCGGCGCTGTCGCGCGAGCTGGGCCGGCCGCTCGCGCTCGTGGCCGAGAGCGACCTCAACGACCCGGCCATGGTGACGCCGACCTCTGAGGGTGGCCTGGGTATGACGTGCCAGTGGGACGACGACGTCCACCATGCCCTGCATACGGCGCTCACCGGCGAGGCGCAGGGTTACTACGCCGACTTCGCTCGTGAGGGCGCGTTGGCCAAGACGTTGACCGAAGTCTTCCTCCACGACGGGGGCTTCTCGTCCTTTCGGGGCAGCCGATGGGGTGCGCCGGTTGACCGGGCCCGCGTTGACGGCCGGCGGTTCCTCGCTTACCTGCAGACTCACGACCAGGTCGGCAACCGCGCGCTCGGCGATCGCATCCATCCCGGCCTGACGCCCGGGCAGCAAGCCATCGGCGCTGCGGTGTACCTGCTATCGGCATACACGCCAATGGTGTTCATGGGCGAGGAGTGGGCCGCCTCCACGCCCTGGCTGTTCTTCACCGACTTCGACGAGGCCGACGGCTTGGCCGCGGCCGTGCGCGACGGGCGCCGTGCCGAGTTCGCCGAGCACGGCTGGGTCGCGGAGGACATCCCGGACCCTCAGGACCCGGGCACGCGCGATGCCAGCGTGCTGAACTGGTCAGAGGTCTCCTCGGCTGCCCATGCGCGGATGCTCGGCTGGTACCGCGCGCTGATCACCTTGCGCCGTCGAGAGCCGGAGCTGCACGACGGCCGGCTGGATCTCGTGACGGTCCAGGAGGACGCACGCGCCGGCTGGCTGGTGATGGGCCGCGGGGAGCTCGCCGTCGCGGTCAATTTCGGGGGACGCCCGGTGAGCATCCCGCTGGGCAAACCGGGAACGCCCCAGGTGGTGCTCTGCTGGGACAAGTCGGCCGTGACCCTCGACGCGGGTGTCGTGCACATGACCGGTCACGACGCCGCCGTCCTGCGGCTCGATTTGCGCATCGGAGCTCAGGCCAGGACGAAGTAGCGGATCCACAGGTACGGCATACACAACACGACCGTCACCGAAGCCACGACCAAGCCGTACTTCGTGAACCCCCAGAACGAGATGGGATGCCCCTGGCGTCTCGCGATCCCGGTGACGACGACGTTGGCGCTGGCTCCCACCGCCGTCGCGTTCCCCCCGAGGTCCGCACCCAAGGCGAGCGCCCACCACAGCGACTGCTGCTGAGGTGGCAACCCGCTGGCCGGTCCGACCAGGTCGTAGACCAGAGGGGCCATGGTGGCCACGTAGGGGATGTTGTCGACGAGGCCGGACACGATGGCCGAGCCGACCAGGATGCCCTGGGCGGCCACCAGGTAGTTGTCGCCTATGAGCGGCGTCAGCGTGGTGGCGAGCGCTCCGATGACTCCCTGGTGCACCAGGGCGCCCACCATGACAAACAGCCCACCGAAGAAGACCAGCGTCTCCCATTCGACCTCCTCCAGGTAGACCGGATGGGGCAGCCGGCAGACGAGGACGGCCGCACCAGCTCCCAGCAGGGCGACGAGCGAGGGTGCGACGTGGTGCACCGGATGCGTCACGAACCCGGCGATGACGAGCGTGAGGATGACGAGCATCCAGCGCAGCAGGCCCATGTCGGTGATGGCGTCCCGCTCGCTCAGGGCGAGCACCTCCGCCGCTGCGTCGGGGTCGTACGTCAGGCGGCGCCCCCACAGCAGCCAGCACAGGCCAACGAAAACGGCCAGGAGCAGGACGACGATTGGCCCGAGGTGCACGAGAAAGTCGTTGAACGACAGTCCGGCCCGGCTGGCGATGATGATGTTGGGGGGGTCGCCGATGAGCGTCGCGGTGCCCCCGATGTTGCTGCCCATCGTCTCGGCCAGCAGAAAGGGGACCACCGGCAGGCGCAGCCGTTCGCAGACGAGGATGGTCACCGGCGCGACGAGCAGCACCGTGGTGACGTTGTCGAGCAGGGCGGAGGCGACGGCGGTGATGACAACGAGAAGAGCCATGATCCGGAACGGTCGGCCTCGACCGCGCTTGGCTGCCCAGATGGCGAGGAACTCGAACACCCCGGTCTGGCGCAGGACGCCGACGATGATCATCATCCCGAGCAGCAGGAAGATGACGTTCCAGTCGACCCCCGACTCGTTCGAGAAGAAGATCTCGTCGGCGCTCGTCGCGCCGATGAGGACCATGGCCGCTGCACCGCCGAGAGCCGCGGCCACGCGATGGACGCGCTCGGTGGCGATGAGCACATAGGTAACGACGAAGACGACGAGAGCCAGGAGGGCAGTGCGGGTCATGGCGCTCCCCACGCGGACGTGGTCCGTCGAGCCGCGGTCACGCCCCACACCCTGACACAGCGGCCGCCTGGGCGCGTGCCTGCATTACCGTGGCGGAATGCTCGTTGCCTTCTCCGTTGCCCCGTCCGGGTCCGCTGACGAGACCGGTTCGGTGAGCGCGGCCGTCGCTGCCGCCATCCGGGTGGTCCGCGAGTCCGGCCTGCCCAACCGTACCGACGCGATGTTCACGACGATCGAGGGCGAGTGGGACGAGTGCGTCGCGGTCGTCAAGGCTGCCGTCGATGCCATCGCTGCAGTCAGCCCGCGGGTCTCCCTGGTGCTCAAGGCGGACATCAGGCCTGGCTATGCCGGTGAGCTCGATGGCAAGGTCGAGCGGCTCGAGGCCGCGCTTCGCCGAGACGCCTGACTACGCGTCTGCGGCTACCCTCGGCGTCGTGCCCGCCAAGCCGTTGCCCTTCGACCCGATCCGGCGCGCTGCTGAGCTATGGCGGCAGCGATGGGGGGCCCGCTCGCAGGTGGACGCCATGGCTACTGCGACCTCGATCATGCGCGTGCAGCAGCTGCTGCTGTCGGAGTTCGACGCGATTGTCGGCACGCATGGGCTCACCTTCGCCCGCTACGAGGCCCTCGTGCTGCTCACCTTCTCCCGCGAGGGCGCCCTGGCGATGTCACAGATCGGTGAGCGGCTCATGGTCCATCCGACGTCGGCCACCAACACCGTCCAGCGCCTGGAGGCGCAGGGCCTTGTCGAGCGCCAGCCCAACCCCCAGGACGGGCGCGGCAGGCTGGCGTCGATCACCCCGGCTGGGCGCGCGGTCGTCGAGGCAGCCACGGCGGACCTGGTCGCCGCCGGTTTCGGGCTCACCATGCTCGATCCCGCCGACCAGCAGCACCTCTACGGCCTGCTGCGCGCGGTGCGGGCGGCATACCAGGATTTCCAGGACTAGCATTTACTAGGACGTCCTAGTAAATTGGTCCCATGGAACTGACCTCAGGAACAGCCCGCTGGCAGGCTCGCTACGACGCTGCGCAGGCGGCCGGCCAGGTGCGCGACGCCGACTTCACCACTCTGTCCGGTATGCCGGTCGAGCCGGTCTACGGCCCGGAGCCGGACGCCGAGGCCGCCGACGAGCGGATGGAGCGGATTGGGTGGCCGGGGGAGTACCCCTTCACCCGCGGGCTGTACCCGACCGGTTACCGCGGCCGGCCGTGGACGATCCGCCAGTTCGCCGGCTTCGGGAACGCCGAGCAGACCAACGAGCGCTACAAGATGATCCTGGCCCGGGGCGGCGGCGGACTGTCGGTGGCGTTCGACATGCCGACGCTCATGGGCCGGGACTCCGACGAGCCGCTCAGCCTCGGCGAGGTCGGGCACTGTGGCGTGGCCATCGACTCCGCGGCGGACATGGACGTGCTCTTCGACAGCATCCCGATCGGTGATGTGACGACGTCGATGACGATCAGTGGGCCGGCCGTGCCGGTCTTCTGCATGTACCTCGTCGCGGCCGAGCGGCAGGGCGTCGACATCGCCACCCTCAACGGCACCTTGCAGACCGACATCTTCAAGGAGTACATCGCGCAGAAGGAGTGGCTGTTCGCCCCGGAGCCGCACCTGCGGCTCATCGGCGACCTCATGCAGTACTGCGCGGCGAACATCCCGGCATACAAGCCGTTGTCGGTGTCCGGCTATCACATTCGTGAGGCTGGCTCCACGGCCGCGCAGGAGCTGGCGTTCACTCTTGCCGACGGGTTCGCCTACGTCGAGCTGGGTCTTTCCAGGGGTCTGGACATCGAGGTGTTCGCACCGGGCCTGTCGTTCTTCTTCGACGCGCACGTCGACTTCTTCGAGGAGATCGCCAAGTTCCGCGCAGCGCGGCGCATCTGGGCCAGGTGGATGCGCGACGTCTACGGCGCCAAGACCGACAAGGCACAGTCGCTGCGCTTCCACACCCAGACGGCCGGTGTGTCCCTGACCGCCCAGCAGCCGTACAACAACGTGGTCCGCACCGCGGTCGAGGCGCTCGCAGCGGTGCTCGGGGGGACGAACTCGTTGCACACCAACGCGCTCGACGAGACCCTCGCCCTGCCCACCGAGCAGTCGGCCGAGATCGCCCTGCGCACCCAGCAGGTGCTCATGGAGGAGACCGGAGTTGCCAACGTCGCCGATCCCCTCGGCGGGTCGTGGTACGTCGAGGCGCTCACCGACCGGATCGAGGCCGAGGCCGAGGCGATCTTCGCCAAGGTCAAGGAACTCGGCGTCGCCGGTCGCACACCCGGTTCGAGCGGGCAGATTGAGCACGAGATCGGTCCGATCACCTCGGGCGTCCTGCGTGGGATCGAGGAGGGCTGGTTCATGTCCGAGATCGCCGACGCGGCCTTCCGCTACCAGATCGCCCTGGAGAAGGGCGACAAGCGCGTCGTCGGGGTCAACTGCCACACCGACTCGGTGAGCCACGAGCTGGAGATCCTCCGGGTCAGCCATGAGGTCGAGCGCGAACAGGTCCGGCTGCTCGCGCAGCGCAAGGCGGCCCGGGACGACACGCGTGTGCAGAGCGCTCTGGAGCAGATGCTGGACGCCGCCCGGTCCGACATCAACATGGTGCCCGCCATGCTCGACGCCGCGCGCGCCGAGGCGACCCTGGGGGAGATCTGCGACGCGCTGCGTCAGGAATGGAGCAGCTACCGCGAACCGGCGCGCTTCTAGGCCCCGGGCGTGGCGGTCGCATCCAGCCCCTGAAGAAGATGCAGCTGCGCAGGCCCGATAACCGCACATACTGACCTATCGCGGGGGCTCGATTTGCCTCGCCCGGTGGGGCAGCGCCTACCCTGGGGGGCTTCCGAACCCAGTGAGGACCCCTCCTGCATGAACCAGCTCCGACGACTCCGTTCCCCCCGGGTGGCCTTGATCGCCGGCCTCGTGCTCGTCGCGGCCTTGCTCGTTGCCTGGGACGGCGCCCGGCGCCCTGCTGAGTCCAGCGCCGCTGGCTCGGCCAACTCGGCGGCGACCCGTACGCCCGAACCGACCACCGTCGGAGCCGAGACAGCCGAGCAGGCCGGGGCCATCGCCGCTAAGGTCATGGCAGACAGCAGCGCGGCGATCCAGACGGCCGGGGTCGAAGGTCAAGCGGCGCGGGCCGCCCTCTTCTCTGGTCAGGCGCTGACGGCCGCAAACGCCGAGAACCAGTTGTTGGGCATCCAGACGCCTGAGCAGAAAGAGGCGAACGCGCTCTCTGACGCTGCTCCGATCGTGCTGGCGGTCAGCCAGGGGGCGGGCTACCCCCGAGCCATGCTGGTGCAGACCACCCGGCGTCAGTCCGGGTTCCCGGTGTTGACCTTGGTCGTGGCGCCGGATGCGCAGCGCGGCTACCAGGTGGCGGCGAGCACGACCTTGCTCTCCAGCGCGTACCTGGCCGGGTTCGACCCGTTGCGCTATGGCTCGCCATGGCTGGCTGACGCGAGCCGCGGCCTTGGCTCCGGCGGTGAGGCGGTGTTCACCGAGTACGCGCGGGTGCTGGCCTACCCGGCCCCCCAGACCGCCGACTTGCCCTTCTCCGCCGACAGTTTCGCCTCGTCGGTCCGCGACGCGGCCGCAGCGCAGGCCAGTGGCCTGGGGTCGGCCGTGAGCTACACACAGACGCACACGTATCAGGGGATTTCCGGTGGGTTCGGACTCGCCGACAACGGCGGTTCGTTGGTGTTCGTCGTCCTGGACCGTGTCGACGCTTTCCAGGAGAAGAGTGCCAACGCGGTAAACGCGTCGCCGGTCTTCAGCGCGCTGAGTGGCAAGTCGTCGATCGACGCACAGGGCGAGCAGAAGTCGCTCGAGTTCCTGCTCTTCTCGGTGCCGCCTACCGGCAAAGCCACCCTCGTGGGGGCGCGAGTTCAGCCTTACGCGGCATCTGGCCAATGAGGGGACACTGCCGGTCAGGCACAATGCCATCATGAGCCAGCCGCCGTTCACCGCTGCCGCCCTGCGGGGCGCGGTCGACCTCTCAGCGCTCAAGCGTCCGAACGCCACCTCGCCACCGGGGGGCGCCGCGGCCGGGGGTGGTGACCCGTCGGCATCGGCGGACTCGGTGCTGATCACCGGCACTGATGCCACCTTCCAGAGCGTCGCCAACGCGAGTGTGCGGGTTCCCGTCGTCGTGGTGTTGTGGTCGGGGCGGCTTGCCGACTCGGGGGCGTTCGTGGACGTCATGGTCGATGTCGCGCGAGCAAACGAGGGTCGTTTCCAGGTGGTGTCCGTGGACGTCGACACCAACCCCGGCCTGCTGCGGGCTTTTCAGGTGCAG
>JBIOUP010000316.1:0-6302 GCA_044867305.1 Dermatophilaceae bacterium | reverse complement strand
ACACACCGATCAGCCAGGAACTCACGAACCGGGTGCGACCGACCATCGGCCAGCGCTGGACTGCCTTCGCCTACGATCCGTTCCTCTGGCTGTCCGAGGCTCGCGGCATGCAACAGCGCCGACGCCGGCTGCTCGCTGGCGCCGAAGGACGCGTGCTGGAGATCGGCGCAGGCACCGGACTCAACCTGCCGCACTACGGCGAGCGGGTGGGGGAGCTGGTCCTCACCGAGCCGGACCCGGCCATGGTGCGGCGTCTCGTGCGCCATGTCGCCGAGGTCGCTCGACGGAACGACGCCGGCGCGGCGGCGACAGCGACGGTCGTTCCCGCGTCAGCGGAGTCGCTACCCTTCCCCGACGCATCGTTCGACCGGGTCGTGACGACGTTGGTGCTGTGCACTGTGGCGAACCCGGCAGCCGCGCTGCGCGAGCTGCGCCGCGTCCTGCGTCCGGGCGGGCAGCTGCTGCTCATCGAGCACGTCCGGGCGAGCGAGCACTCGGCCCTCGCACCGTGGCAGCATCGGCTCCGCCAGCCATGGGCGTCCTTCGCCGCCGGGTGCCGCGCCGACCAGGACACTGCGGCCCTGCTCGCCAACGCGGGCTGGCCCGTTCACCGCCTGGAACGCGACACCTGGCGTGGTATGCCGCCCATCGTGCATCCGTTGCTGGTCGGCGCCCTCGACGCGCCAACCTCGTAGCCGACTCAGAGGAGACCGTGGCGCCCGGCATACGCGACGGCTGCCGCGCGCGAGGGCTGGCCCAGTTTGGCGCGGATGTTCGCGACGTGCCGGTGCACGGTGTGTGGGCTCACGACCAGCCGCCCGGCGATCTCCTCGTCGCTGAACCCGTCGGCAACTAGGCTCAGCACCTCCCGTTCGCGCGGCGACAGGGGCGTGGCGGCGCCACTCGGCCGAGCATCGACGACCCCCAGTGCCGGCCCGGGCAAGAAGCCATGCAGCGCGCGCAGGACCGCGTCCGCGTCACCCAGCCAGGGCGGGTGGACGTCACCTTCGAGCGGGACGAGCCGAGCCCCCGGTATGCCGGCGGCCAGCTCGCGGGCGGCGGCGAACGGAGCGGCGCGGTCGCCACGGCGGTGCGTCACGAGGACGGGCACGGCGACTGCGCCCAGCAGCGGCCGGAGGTCCACGGCGTAGAGCGACTCGAGGGACGCGGCCGCGGTCTCGGCGTCGGTGGCGGCGCGTTGCAGCGCAGCGAAGCGCTGCCGAAGGTCCGGGTCGGCACCCGGTATCCAGATGTCAGCAAGGAGCCGAGACCCGGCGCCCCAGTGCGCCCGCACCGTCGCGACGACCGAGTCGCGCAGGGCCTCGGGCGCGATGTCGGCCCCGCGCACCGGGACGCCGTGCAGGGCCAGCCGCCGCAGCGGCGGCGGCTGCTGCGCGGCATACACCATGGCGACGCATCCACCCCACGAGACCCCGAAGAGGCTGACCTCATCGAGGTCGAGCCGCTCGATCAGCTCGGCGAGGCGGCGCGCTTCGGTTGCCAGATCCGGCCTCGTGCCGCCGGGGTCGGCGTCGGACAGGCCCACTCCCAACCGGTCGTAACGGATCACGGTATGCCGGTCGGCCAGGCGACGCAGGAAGCGGCGGTACTCGGGGAAATCCCACTCCAGCTCGACGTGGCTGATCCACGGCGCCGGCAGCAGCAGCGCCGGTCCATCTCCCAGCACGGCCACCGCCACCCGGCCACCGGTCACCGGCACGAACCGGATGTCCTGGTCCAGGCCCGGCTGGTCGTCGGCCTTAGGTGGCATGGCGTCATTGTGACGCGGCGACAAACCGTCCAGTGGAGGAAAGCCGAGCGGTGGAGGTAAAACCGAGCGGTGGAGGTAAAACCGAGAGCCGTAGCGCACGTCTACACCTCCACCCACGCGGAGCACGGGAAAGCCGAGCGGTGGAGGTAAAACCGAGCGGTGGAGGTGATATCGAGAGCCCTATCGCTCGGTTTCACCTCCCGTCATCGGTTTTACCTCCACCGGGGCGGACCCGGGACGGTGGTGGACCCGCGCCTCCCAGGGGCCGAGGTGGGCGGCCGGCATACCGACGTCCGACGGACCTGACGCGAGTAGCACCTGGCTGCCTTCCCAGCCGCGCGGCAGCTCGACATCGACGTCATGGGAGGCCAGGTTGGCCAGCACGAGCAGCTCGTCGTCCCTGAGCCGGCGCACGAAGGCCCACACCGTGGGGTGGTCGGCCAGGACCAGGGTGAAGTCACCGTCGACGACGACCGCCAGCTCGCGTCGAAGCCTGATGAGCCGCTGGAAGTGGGCGAAGACGCTGTCGGGGTCACGCACCTGCGCTGATGCGTTGATCTCGACGTGGTTGGGGTTGACCGCCAGCCAGGGGGTGCCCGTGGTGAACCCGGCGTGCTCGCTCGCGTCCCACTGCATCGGTGTGCGCGGGTGGTCACGGCCGCGGGCGTTGACGGCGGCCAGCGCCGCGGCCTGGTCCATGCCTCGCTCCAGCGCCGCCTGCGCCCATCGCCGCGACTCGACGTCGTCAAGCTGCTCGAGGGCGGTGAAGGGGTAGTTGGTCATCCCCAGCTCCTCGCCCTGGTAGATGTACGGCGTCCCGCGGTGCAGGTGCAGCACGGTGGCCAGCGCCTTCGCCGAGTCGGCCCGGTATGCCGGGTCGTCCGACCCGTAGCGCGAGACCGGTCGCGGCTGGTCGTGGTTGCCGAAGTAGAGGGCGTTCCAGCCGGCCTCGGCAAGGCCGTCCTGCCAGCGGGCCATGACCCGCTTGAGCTCGACGAGGTCCAGCGCGCGCACGTCGTAGCGACCGCCCGGGCCGTGGTCGACGTGCATGTGCTCGAACTGGAACACCATGTCGACCTCGTGCCGGTCCGGGTCGGTGTAGCGACGCGCCTCCTCGACGTCGGCGCCCGGGGTCTCACCGACCGTGAGCAGCGCCGTCTCGCGCCCCGCCCAGACCTGCTCGTGCAGCTCCTGGAGGAACTCATGGATGCGCGGGCCGTCCACGAAGTACCCGGTGCCATCTGGCTGCAGGTGCTTGGAGATGAGGTTGATGACGTCGAACCGGAACCCGTCGACGCCCCGGTCCAGCCACCAGCGCAGCATGGCGTGGATCGCCTGGCGCACGTGGGCGTTCTCCCAGTTCAGGTCCGGCTGGCGGGCGTGAAAGACGTGCAGGTAGTACTCGCCGGTGCGCTCGTCGGGCTCCCACGCCGACCCGGTGAACCACGAGCGCCAGTCGTTCGGCTCGGCACCCGGCGCGCCCAACGGCATACCGGCGCGCGGTGGCCGCCACCAGTACCAGTCGCGTTTGGGGCGCTCGCGCGAGGAGCGCGACTCGACGAACCACGGGTGCTCGTCACTCGTGTGGTTGACGACGGCGTCGATCACCAGCTTCATGCCGCGGGCGTGCAGCGCGCTGAGCAGCCGGTCGACGTCGGCAAGCGTGCCGAACATCGGGTCGACGCCCTGGTAGTCGCTGATGTCGTAGCCGTTGTCGACCTGCGGCGAGGGGTAGAACGGCGATACCCAGACCACGTCGGCACCGAGGGCGGCGATGTGGTCCAGCCGGTCGATCAGGCCGGGCAGGTCTCCAATGCCGTCACCGTTGCTGTCGGCGAAGCTGCGCGGGTACACCTGGTAGACGACCGAGGACCTCCACCACGGCTGGCCCACGCGTTACCGGGCCGCCTGCGCCGCCGACGCAGCCGGCTGACCATGGCGGCACAGGTCCAGCAGCTCGGCCCACGTCGCGACCTTGCTGCGCGGCTTGCCACGCCGAGCGCCCCGACGGATCTCGGCCGCGTCGATGGCGCGCCAGTCCTCCAGCGTCGTGGGCGCTGGGGTACGCGTCGCGAGCACCGCGTCGATGTCGAGCGTGGGAGCGGGCGCATCGGGCTGCGCCAGCAGGTCCTCGACGAGGTGGCGAACGGTCTGGGCCGCGTCGCTCTTATTCGTGCCGATGACGCCGGTGGGCCCTCGCTTGATCCAGCCGACGACATACTCGCGCGGGCGCAGCGCGCCGGCCGGGTCGGACACGCGGCCTTCGACACTCGGCACCACGCCCTTGGCCTGGTCGAACGGGATGTCGTCGAGGGGCAGACTGCGGTAGCCGATCGAGCGCAGCACGAGCTGGACCGGGATGCTCTCGCGCTCTCCGGTGCCCACGACTCGTCCGCTCGGGTCGAGCTCGGTGCGCTCCAGGACGAGCGACTCCACGTGATCGTTGCCCTCCAGTGCCACCGGTCGGCGCCAGAACGCGAAGTGCAGCCTGCGCCGCGGGTCAGGAACCTCACGGGCGGCGGCATCCCGCAGCACCGCGAGGTTGCCCTTGACCCGGCGGTCCAGGCCGTCCTCGGGTATGCCGTCCAGCACGCCCTTCTCGACCGTCACCAACAGTCCCGGGGTGTTGACCATCTCGCGCAGCTCGACGGTGGTGAACGCGGCGTGCTGCGGACCACGCCGCGCGACCAGCCAGATGTCGCTGACGGTATGCCGGGCCAGCTCCTCGAGCACCTCGTCGGGCATGTCGGTCGGTTCCAGCGCGGCGGCCTCCTTGGCGAGGATCCGTGCCACGTCGACCGCGACGTTTCCGACGCCGATCGTCGCGACGCCGGTGACGCCCTCCAGGGACTGGGTCTTGGCGTCGGGGTGCGCGGAGTACCACTCGACGAACTCTCGCGCCGAGCGGCTGCCCGGAAGCGCCTCGCCCGGGATGCCCATGTGCAGGTCCTCACTGGCCCCCACGGCATACACGACCGCGTCGTAGGCGTCGAGAAGCTCCTCACGCGTGACGTTCGCGCCGAGCTCGACGTTGCCGACGAACCGCACCGCGTCGTTCTCGAAGGTCTTGGCCAGCGCCGCGGCCACGGCCTTGATGTTCTGGTGGTCCGGGGCGACGCCGTAACGCAGCAGCCCGTACGGCGTCGGCAGTCGGTCGTAGAGGTCCACCTCGACCGGGATCTGGTCCTGCCCCATGAGGGACTGGGCGGCAAAGAGCCCGGAAGGCCCCGCGCCGACAATGGCGATCCGGCGAGGTCGTGGCTGCTGCATGTCGCTCCTTCACCCGTCAGCCGGCGAGACGATGCAGGTCACACTACCGATGCGGGTGAAGGCGACGACGGTTGAATTGTGCTCATGCCTCCGCGGCGCGTGGACATCCCTCCTGTGCGCCGGTTCGTCGTGTCGATCGGCGCGCTGGTCGCCGTGACCGTCCTCGGGACCATCGGCTACCTCGTGCTCGGGTTCACCCTCATGGAGGCGCTGTACCAGACCGTCACCACGGTGGCGACCGTCGGCTTCCGCGAGGTCCGCCCGCTGAGCACAGCGGGCGAGCTGTTCACCATCGTGCTCGTCATCGTCGGCGTGACGGTCGTGCTGTACAACATCACGATCGTCATGGAGGCGCTGCTCGAGGGTCACGTACGGGACTACTTCGAAAGGCGTCAGATGGACAAGCGCATCGCCGCGATGAGTGGCCACGTGATCATCTGCGGTCTCGGGCGGGTCGGGCGCGCGGCGCGGGACTATCTCGTATCTGCCGGTGCGGAGGTCGTCGCGGTGGACAACAACCCGGACCGGCTCGAGGGGGTCCGCCTGCCGCACTTGCTCGGCGACGTCACCAACGACGACGTGCTGGTGGAGGCCGGGATCGAACGGGCTCGGGCCCTGATCGTCGCGTTGGCGACCGACGCCGACACCCTGTACGTGGTGCTGTCCGCGCGGGCGCTGCGCCCGGACCTGGTCATCATCGCCCGGGCCCGCACGGTTGGGTCGCGGGAGAAGATCGTGCTGGCCGGGGCCACCCGGGCGGTCAACCCGCAGCTCATCGGCGGGCGTCGGATCGCGGCCTTCGCGCTGCAGGCGCATGTCGCGGAGTTCCTCGACGTCGTCATGCACGACGAGGAGCTGGACTTCCGGATCCAGCAGGTGCCGATTCCCGACGACGGACCGGTGGTGGACCAGACCCTGGGCGACGCCGACCTCGAACAACGCTCTGGCGCAAAGCTGCTGGCCTTCCGCTCCGGTGTCGGCAGCCCGTTCGTGGCCAACCCCGCCGACGACACCAAGCTCACCGCCGGCTCGGTGCTCATTGCCCTGGGCACCCTGGCCCAGGTCGAGGCGTTGGCCACGGCCGTGGGGTCGCGCCTGGACTGAGCGCCGCGGCGTCTTTCTCCCCCGAGGGCAGTCCCCCGCCGAGGGCAGTCCCCCGCCCAGAGGGCAGTAGATGCTGTTATTCGGCCCGATAGCAGCAGCTACTGACGCGTAGATTCCCCCAGCCGGAGGCTTGGCGGGGCTGCTAGGACGCGGTGTC
>JBIOUP010000315.1:0-3164 GCA_044867305.1 Dermatophilaceae bacterium | reverse complement strand
CTGCGTCCAGCCGAGGCTGCCAACCTCAGGATCCGAGACGTGACCCTCCCAGCTGCCGGCTGGGGAGACATCGTGCTGTCGGGGTCCTACCAACCCATGCGGGCAGAGTGGACCGACGACCGCAGACGCGGAGAAGAACGCGGGCTCAAGCACCGGGCTCGGGCGGCTACGCGTCGGGTGCCCGCGGCTCCCGAGCTCGTCGAGGCACTAAGCGTGCACGTCGACACGTTCGGTACTGGTGCCGAGGGGCGATTGTTCGTGACCCGCACCGGCAGGACCGGACGGCCTGTGGCGCAACCCTTCGCGCGCCCGGTGTCGTCGGCGACGACGACCCGTGTGCTGGGTCTGGCGCGCGGGGACGTGTTGACGCCGGCGCAGCAGGCCTCACCGCTGGCCCGGCGCCCGTACGACCTGCGGCACGCCTGCGTGTCGACCTGGCTGCCGCTGGGGTGGCTCCCAGCCAGGTGGCGGCGTGGGCCGGTCACAGTGTCCCGGTGCTGCTGCGGGTCTACGCCCACGCAGTCGACGGGCAGGAGGACGTGCCCGCCGCCGGATCGCCGAGGCGCTGGCCTCTCCACCACTCCTCAACCACAGCTCAACCTCGGAAGGCCGTAGCGAGCCGGTATCAGCCGGACCAGGGCCAGACACACAAGAACGGCCCCTTACCGGTGTTTGTGCTGGTCACGGGCCGTTTGCGCTGGTGGTGGCAGGTCTAGGATTCGAACCTAGGTAGCTTTCGCGACGGATTTACAGTCCGCTCCCATTGGCCGCTCGGGCAACCTGCCATGGCCCAGGCAGGATAGCAAGGCCGCTGCCACGCCCCGCAACTAGGATGGCGCGGTGCGCACGCTCGGCAACATCCTGTGGTTCATCCTCGCCGGCCTCTGGCTGGCCATCGGGTATGCCGTTGCCGGGCTTCTTGCGTTCATCCTCATCATCACCATCCCGTTCGGCATCGCCTCCTTCCGGATAGCCGGCTTCATCATCTGGCCGTTCGGTCGCACGGTCCTATGGCGGCGCGAAGCCGGGATCTGGTCGCTCCTCGGCAACATCGTCTGGCTCATCGTCTTCGGCTGGGAGCTGGCACTGGCACACCTCGTGACCGGAGCCCTGCTGTGCATCACCATCATCGGCATCCCGTTCGGCATTGCCTGCTGGAAGATGGTCCCGCTTGCCCTCCTGCCGCTGGGCCGCCAGGTCGTGCCGATCAGCTCCGTCCAGGTCGACCCCTTTGGCGTGCCGCACCCGCAGCCCGCGGGATCATGATCGTAGCTGACCCGCCCTGGTGAGTCGCTAGTCCGCTTAGCGGCGCACGATCCAAGGATGGCGGCACAGCCTCGGCCGGTTCGAGCGCCATCCTTGCCGGCCGCCATCGTGGCGCCCTGACGCTCGCGCTGTTGGTTGCTGTTTCGTTGGCGCTCGACGGACCGACGCACGTAGCGCTCGTGGTCGGCGCGTCCATCGCGGCGCTCAGAGCGCTGGGGCGCGGACAGCACAACTCGTCCACGTCCTCGGTCAAGGCGATCTGGCAGGCCATGGACCACTTGGTGCTCCATCGACACGCGCGTCGGCGAGATCGACAAGCTGCTGACCTGCGGCGGCAGGGACAACATGCTGATCACCGTGTGGCTCATCTTCGGGGCGGTCACCTTCGGCACCAACTATGGAGGCGTTCGGCCTCGTCGCCCGGCTGATCGACCCATAGTCGCCGGCGCCAAGAGCGCCGGACGGCTGGTCCGCACGGCCTTCGCCTGCGTCTGGGGCATCAATGTCGTCGCCCGCGACCACTCATCGCCCTCGTGCCGCGCGGCGGAACTCCCGCGCCGAGTTCGCCAAACGCGCTCCCGCAGGTGCCAACCTTGGCGTGCCTGAGCCCGACTGGGCACGGTCGCCTTGCCGCTGGTGCCTTGGGACTCGGGCGCCGCCTACAGGGGCGCAGGGCTGGCGGTGTCGACCCTCGCCTGCCTCCCGTATGCCGTGTTCAACAAGGCGAGCTCCCTCTTCAGCGTGTTGTTCGGCTGACGAGCTTCAAGATCGAGAGGATCCAGCCCAGGGCCGAGTATGCCGTTGACCTGGCCGCCGTTTCAGAGGCTGCCCAACCAGGAGGCGAGGCGCCATGAGTTCCCAGGCAGCAAGGAGGCTCACGTGACCAACCCGACCATCAGCGCGTACGACCCGATCCCGTCTCTGAGCGAACGGTGCACGGTGACCACGCAGTCCGCGATGCCGTCAGCGAGCGAGGTCGGGGCGTTGGCGGTCCCAATGGTGCAGGGCGAGGAGGCACCGGAGGAACTCGGCGTGGACACCGCCGGTCTCGACTCGGCAGGCTTCACCGGCGCTCGGGGTCAGACCCTGGTCCTCCCGCACGCCGACGGCGTCGTCCGGGTCGCCGTCGGTGTCGGCCCGCGCGGGTCCGTGGACAGCACGCTCGTGCGTGACCTGGCCGCTGAGTTTGCCCGTGCGGTGCCGCAGCACAAGAGGCTCGCCGTCGAGCTACCCAGCCCCGACTCCGGTATCTCGCCCGCGGACTACGCGCAGGCGGTGACCGAGGGAGTTCTGCTGGCCCGCTGGCGCTTCCACGTCCGCGCCGCGGAGCAAGAGCGGACCCTCGACAGCCTCGTCATCGTCGGGCCCGACAGCCAGCTGGCCGAAGCCGCAGAGGGAGCGCGCCGCGGGCAGGTGATCGCCGACGCCTACAACATCGGCCGAGACCTATCGAACTGCCCGGCGACGACACTCACCGCGACCCGGATGGCCGAGGTTGCCCAGCAGCTGGCCCCGGCCGCCGGGCTGGACGTCGAGGTCTTCGACAAGGACCGGCTCATCGAGATGAGCTGCGGCGGAATGCTCGGGGTCAACATGGGCAGCGCCGAGCCGCCGCAACTGATCCGGCTCCGATATGCGCCCCAGTCCCCCACTGGCCGGCTCGCACTCATCGGCAAGGGGATCATGTACGACTCGGGCGGGATCAGCCTCAAGCCCAGCGACGAGTCGCACGCCCAAATGAAGAACGACATGACCGGAGCGGCTGCGATCCTCGCGACGATGACCGCGCTCAAGGCGCTGAACTGCTCCGCCGCCGTCACGGCATACCTGTGCTGCACCGACAACATGCCTTCCGGCACCGCGATGAAGCTGGGCGACGTGCTCACCATGCGCAACGG
>JBIOUP010000314.1:0-9274 GCA_044867305.1 Dermatophilaceae bacterium | reverse complement strand
GAGCCTGTCCAGTTCAGCGTGAACGGCAGTCCGTCCGGCGCCAACGACTCCGTTACGTTCACCATCCCCAATGACCCCCTCCGGGTGCAGGTCATCGCCGGCAACACGATCACCCCACGACTGGGTTCGGTCCGGGTGACCAAGACAGTGACCGGCCTGACAGCCGGCCTGGCGCCGGGTGCGCCGCCGTTCCCCGTCACGTTGATCTGCGGAATCGGGCGCACCTACAGTCTGGACGTCCCCGCCGGCGGGTCCGCGACGCAGGACGAAATCCCCGTCGGCTCGACCTGCACGGCCAGCGAGGCAACGCCGCCGGAGGGCCTCGTCGACGACTCCTACGCTTGGGGCGCACCGGTCTACAGCCCGCCCGACGCCACCGTCACGGTCGCGAACGGCACGACCTCGACCATCGGCATCGAGAACCCGATCGTGCGGGTGACCGTGCCGGTGACCCTCGTCAAGACGTTCAGTGGCCCGCAGGGGGTCATCGACCCAACCCGCACCTACCCGGTCACTTGGTCGTGCACATACGGGAGCACTCAGATCGCCGGCGGTCAGGTAGACGTCGCCGTGGGCCCGTCGGGGATCACGGTTGCCGACGCCCTGCCCGTGACATCGACGTGCACGGCCACCGAGGGCGACCTCGGCCCGCCGTCGCCGGACCCGGCCTTCCGATGGCTCGATCCGGTCATCACCGGCACGACCCTCAGCGCGGCGGGGCCCAACACCGTCACGGTGGCCAACTCGCTCACCCGTGACAGCGGCACTGTGTTCGTCCGTAAGCAGGTCATCGGCGAGGTCTCCGGGTACGTCGGCACCGGCGAGGACTTCACGCTGCACGGGTCGTGCTACGTCCCAGGGCACCCCGAGATCCCGAGGCGATACGCGGACGGAACGATCGCCAACAACGGCGAGGTGCCCATCACTGCGAGCATCGGCTGGACCTGTGCGGGCTACGAGGACACGCCCAGCCAGTCTCTGCTCAAGGACGCCTCGTACGCCTGGGGTCCGGCCATCCTCGATCCCCCCGGCGACTTCGTGCTGACCAGGGCGGCGCCGACGCGGGTCTTCCTCGCCCAGAACCCGATCGAGCGAGTGCGTAGCTCGTTCAGCATCGTCAAGAACGTCGTCGACCCCAACGGTGTCGTCGACCAGGCGGCCACGTTCAGCGGCGGCTACTCGTGCCAGTACGGCACCGACGCGCCGGTCACCGGACGGTGGAGCATCACCCCCGGCACCAACACGACGTTCACCGTCCCCGACCTGCTGCTCACGTCGGTCTGCACCGTCACCGAGGACGACCCAGGCGCTACCGGGCTGCCCGACGGCTCATGGGCCTGGACCCCCGCGGTGGTCGGGCCGCCCGCCACCGTCGTCGCCGGCGGGACCGCGCAGGCAACCGTCACGAACACGGTCCAGCGGCTGTATGCCGGTCTGCAGGTGACCAAGGCGCTCACCGACCCGAACGGTGGCGTGCTGCCTGGTGCTCAGTTCACCGGCGTCTGGACCTGTCGTCAGGGCGGCACCGACTACTCCAACCGGTTCACCGTGGGCTCGAACGCCACGACCACGTTGTTCACTCCCGCCGACCAGCTCGTGCCCGCGACGTCGGTCTGCTCAGTGACTGAGGACACGCCCGATCCGGCCGGCTTGCGAGACGGCTCGTTCGCGTGGGACACGCCGGTGCTGAGCCCACCGGACATCGCGCTGGTGTCCGGTCAGACCGCAAACCTCGGCATCGCCAACACCGTGATCCGGGTCTACTCCGACGTCACCGTCAACAAGGTCATCACGGGCCCGGCGGTCGGGCTCGTCAACCCCGACCGGAAGTACAGCGGCGAGATCTCCTGCCAGTACGGCGATGACGCGCCCATTGCCGCCACCTGGTCGGCCACTACCTCGACCCCGACCCTGCACCCGGGTGTGCTCGTCGGCTCGGTCTGCACCGCCATCGAAGACCCGCCTGGCGCCACCGGGCAGCCGGTGACGGGTGACGACTCGTATATCTGGCTGCCCTCTGTGATCGGCGGTCCCGTCACGGTTACGCCGCCTGACACAGCCACCCCGCCGATCGTGGTCACCAACCCCACGGATCGGCTGTTCGGCACGTTCGACGTCTCGAAGGCCGTGACCGGCGCAACCGGGGGCATCGTCGAGCCGAACCCGGTCTTCCCGATGAGCTACGTCTGCAAGCCCGGCACCGGCAACCCGATCGAGGGCACCTTGCAGGTCCCCGCGACCCAGGTCCGGACCGTCGGTCCGGAGCAGCAGATCCCCGTCGACAGCGTCTGCACGCTCACCGAGCCGGCCGACTCGCTCCCGGCCCTGCGAGACAGCGCCTGGGCGTGGGGCGACCCCACCTTCACTGCCGACGGCATACCCGTGACGGCCCAAGACCGCACCGTCACCTTCACCATCCCACGGCCACAGGAGGACCTGCCGCAGGCGAAGGTTTCGATCGGGGTGACCAACCCGGTCACCATGACACCGGGCGAGTTCAGTCTTACCAAATCGTCCGACCCGCCTTCAGGCAGCCTGGTCCAGCCCGGCTCCACGATCACCTACACACTGACCGTGGACTCGGTGGGCTCCGTCCCGATGCACGACATCGTCGTCACCGACGACCTGTCCCAGGTGTTGAGCCATGCGTCCCTGGTGGCCGGCTCGGTTGCGGCACCGGACGGGACGACGGCCACGGTCGACACCGTCGCCATGCGACTGGTGTGGACCCTCCCCGCCGTGCCGAACGGCGAACAGCGCACGCTGACCTACCAGGTCGCCGTCGCCGACAACGCGTACGACGTGTCGCTGCTCAACCTCGTGACAAGCCCAGGAAGCCAAAACTGCGACCCGTCCCTGTTCGCCGCCGGCCCGCGCCGCACGATGGTCGCGACCACGGCGGAGTCGTGCACGACGAGCCACCAGACATCACCCGCCCCGATTCCGCCGCCGACACCCACTCCGACGCCAACGCCTGCCCCTGTCGGTCCCCCAACGGAAGCAGGATCGGCAAGCACCGGGTTGCCAGGGACCGGTTTCCCCCTCGCCACGCTGCTGCTGTGGGTCGGGGCCCTGGTCGCGCTGGGTTCCGTCGTCCTGGTCATCGCACGACGGCGTCGCGCTGCCGCTGGCCCATCGGCAGTCGAGGGCTGGGAGTTCTGGCCGCGGCAGTGAACCCGGTCAAGCGCAGCTGGATCCCGATCGGCTAAGCGCGTCGTCTCGCCCGGCAGCTGGACAGTCAAACCTGGCTGCTGGGCTCCGCGGCGACACTGTGCCCTCCGTATGCCGTGCTACTGCGGCTGGCCGTGCAGCTCCCCCTTTGTCGTTCAGCCAGCCCTCTGAGGGGCGGTCCTTAAACTTGCCCCGGTTTGGTGGCTCGCCGGCAGACCGACCGTGTGCCGCCAGACAGGAAGGGAGGGCACTGTGATGAGCCGAGCCCAGAGCTGGGTGCTTCCGACCGACGATTCGCATCGAGTCACTACCCTCGAGCTGCTCTTCGATCTGGTGTTCGTCTTCGCGTTCACCCAGGTTACCCAGCTCATGGCCGACGAGCCCACGGCGGTGGGAGCGGTGCGTGGGCTGGTCGTGCTCGCGTTGCTGTGGTGGGCCTGGTGCTCCTACGCGTGGCTCGGCAACCAAGCCCAAGCCGATGAAGGTCTGGTGCGGGCCACGTTCATCGTGGCCATGATGGCGATGTTCGTCGTGGCGCTGAGCATCCCGGAGGCCTTCGACGATCTGCCCGGCGGCCTGTTCGCTCCCTTTGTGCTGGCCGCCTGTTATGCCGTGGTGCGGCTCATGCATTTGGCCTGCTACCTGGTGGCCGCTGGAGATGACCGTGGACTACGCCGCCAGCTGCTGGTGACGGCGATACCGGTTGCCATGGCGTGCGGCCTTCTCGTCGCTGGCGGTGTACTCGGACCGCCCTACCAGACCGTGCTCTGGGCCCTGGCCCTGGTGGTCGACTACGGCGGGATCTGGTTGGCCGGCACCTCGGGCTGGCGCCTCCCCAGCCCGGGGCACTTCGCCGAACGACACGGGCTGATCGTCATCGTCGCGCTGGGTGAGTCACTCGTCGCCATCGGCGTGGGTGTTGCGGCCCAACCGGTGTCCACGCCCGTTATCGTTGCCTCGATCCTCGGCGTCGTCGTGGCAGTGAACTTGTGGTGGCTCTACTTCGACGTCGTTGCCCACGTTGCCGAGCGCGTCCTGTCGCGAGCGCAGGGAACGGCCCGAACCCGCCTGGCCCGCGACTCGTACACCTACCTGCACTTCCCCATCGTCATCTCGATCCTCTTCGTCGCCCTTGGCCTCAAGAAGGTCCTCGAGTACGTCTCCGACGCAACCCACCACACGCTCGCCGAGCCGCTCACCGGCGCGCCGCTCGTTGCGCTGTACTGCGGCGTGGCATTCCACCTGCTCGGCCACGTCGGGTTCCGCCGGCGAAACATCGGCACGTGGAACCCGCACCGCACCATCGCCGCGGCGTTGTTGCTCATCCTCCTGCCGGTCGCCTGGCGCCTTCCCGCCTTGGCCTCGTTGGCGCTCGTCACCGGGCTGCTGTCGGCGTTGGTCGCCTACGAGCTGTTCCGATTCCGGCAGGCTCGCGACCGGGTCCGCCACCACCTGCCCCCGGGCGGCTGATCTCTCCAGCCGTCGGTATGCCGTCAGGGCCGTCCCCACGGCTAGTGAGGACGGCCCCGAGCTGGCTCAGCGAACAACGCCCAACGCGTTGGCGACGCCTTCACCGTAGAACCCGTTACGGTCGGCTGGACCCTGGCATCTCGCGTCGAACTCGGCTGGGCGCCCCTCCTCGACGTAGGACTGCAGCCGTGGGGTGGGACACGCGTGGTCGCTCGCCGTGCTCTGCAACAGCGCCGTGACCGCGTCCGGGTCCATGTGGAAGCCAAGACCGCCACCCACCGCGCCGTGGGCGCTGACCGCCAGCGCTGCGACGCCCGCGACGTGCGGTGAAGCCATCGACGTGCCCTGCAGGTACTGGTAGTAGCCGCAGTTCGTCGCACCAGGTGCAGGCGTGTCGGTGCACTGCTTCATCACGCCGGATCCCTCGCCGGTGGGCGTGATGTTGCCCGCCGGGTCGACCAGCCCCTCTGATTGGAGGACACCGAGCGGAGCCGTCGAGAGGATCTCGTTCTGGATGGTGCGGAACGTCGGCGTCCCGAAGCCATCGCGGAAGTAGCCACCCGGTGCCGACAGCTCGAGCTCCGTTGACCAAGGTGCGCTCGTGTAGTTCGAGTAGTCCGCCTTGGTACCCGACGGGCCGAGCGCGGAGACGCCGATGACGTGCGGCCCCTCCAGCGGCAGGTTGAGGCACGTGGCATTGTCGATCGTCCGCGGGTATGCCGTGCCGGGCGGGTAGTCGGGGCTGGTGATGTCTGTCCTCGGGTGGGCCAGGTTGTCATGCTCGTTGCCGAGTGCGGAGACCAGCGTGACGTTCTTGCGGTGGGCATAGTTCAGCGCCAGTTTCATCACCGTGAGGATAAGGTCCTGGTCGCCCGCGGCTGCCGGGCCGTCTTCGGGTGCCCCGCCCCGGCAGTTGTACAGCCACGGGTCCACGTAGAAGGACATGTTGACGACGTCGATGCCGTTGTCCCCGGCATACGTGAGGGCGTTGGCCACTGGACCGAGGAAGAAGAAGCCGCTGTCCTGCCCGCCCCTGATGTTGACGACGTCCACGTTCGGTGCGACGCCGCTGACTCCGAAACCATTCATGGCGGCCGCGATGGTCCCGGCGACGTGCGTGCCATGTCCGTCGTCGTCGGCCGTCGGCGCGTCGACACAGCTAGCCTGCTCGCATGGCCCGTCGATGTCGGGGATGTCATAGGTGAAGTTGCGCGAGAGCTGGCGGTCGAAGTTGGCGGCCAGGTCTGGGTGGGTCGCGTCAACGCCGGTGTCGAGGATGCCGACACGTACGCGCTTGTCGCCCAGCTCGATCCGGTGAGCGGCCGGGGCGTTGATCATGTCCATTCCCCAGAGGTTGCTGTCGAGTGGGTCACTGGGTGCGGCAGCCACCTTGGCGCTTTGGCTGGCTGGCGCCGGGGCGGGCGCCTCGTACATGTGCTCTTTGAGGACGCGGTCGGCGGCCCGGCGCTTCGGTGCGTGTCCGACCACTCGGTCGGCACCGGCCGCTTGGACCCCGGGCAGGCTGCGGGCCTTGGCGGCGAACCCAGCCGGTGCCGTCGAGACGGTGACCAAGCCGATGGCGGTGTTGACCGACGTGACCGTGGCTCCAGCGGCGCTCAGTTCGTCGGCGACGGTCTGCGGCGAGACACCGTCCTTGGCAAGGACGACGTAGCCAGACGATGAGTCCTGTCCTGCGGCCGTTGGCGGCTGCGCCGCCTGGGCACTCGCCGTCATTGCTCCTGCGAGCGCGACGGCGCTGATGCCGACAGCTGCACGCATGGTGATGGTGCGGCTCCTTCGCACATCTCCTCCTTTGGCGAATTATCCCCCTGTTGGGGGACGATTCAGGCTAGACCCGCTCCGTCCACGGAGAAAGAGAAGGAATCGGGCCGGCAACCGCTTGCTCAGCCCAGGCCGGTCTCGTCGAGCAACTCGGCCATGGTCTGCACCACGGCCCGACGGTCGTCAAGAGTGGCAGCGAACACGCTGATGGTCAGGGTCGTCACCCCAGCCTCCGCGTAGGCCGACAGCCGGTCGCGGATCCGTTCCCGGGGGCCGAGCAGGCTGGTCGCATCGAGGAACTTGCGCGGCACCGCCGCGGCCGCGTCGCGAGCGCGGCCGGCGAGGTAGAGGTCCTGGATCGTGCCAGCCGCCTGCTCGAACCCCATTCGAACGGCGAGCTGGTTGTAGAAGTTCTGCTCCCGCGAGCCCATCCCGCCGATGTACAGCGCGGCATAGGCACTGACCATGGCGTAGGCCAGGTCGAGGTTCTCGGTGACGACGACGGGCACCGTCGGCACGATGTCGAAGCCGGCCAGCGGGGCCTCAGGGGTGCCCTTACCCGCCCGGCGCGCACCGGCCTCCAGTCCGGCCAACAACTCGGCGGAGTGCTCGGGGGCGAAGAAGATCGCCAGCCAGCCATCGGCGATCTCACCGGTCAGCTCAAGGTTCTTCGGCCCGACGGCAGCCAAGTAGACTGGGATGTCATCGCGCTCGGGCCGCACCGTGAGGCGCAGCGCCTTGCCGGCGCCGTCCGACAGAGGCAGGGTGAAGTACTTGCCTTGGTAGCTGAGCTCCTCGCGGCGCAACGCCATCCGCACGATGTCGACGTACTCGCGGGTGCGCCCGAGGGGTGCCCTGAACGGCACTCCGTGCCAGCCCTCACTCACCTGCGGCCCGCTCACGCCGAGCCCGAGACGGAACCGCCCGCCCGACAGCGTGTCGATCGTGGCCGCAGTCATCGCGGTCAGGGCGGGGGTGCGGCCCGGGATCTGCATGACCGCTGCGCCCAGGTCGACGTTCTGCGTGAGCGCCCCGACCCAGGACAGCACCGAGGGGGCGTCGGAGCCGTACGCCTCCGCAGCCCACACCACGGCATACCCGAGCCGGTCGGCGTCCTGGGCCATGATGAGGTTCTCGCGGTCGTTGCCCCTACCCCAGTAGCCGAGGTTCAGTCCGAGACGCATCGTGGCAGGCTACTGGTCGTCCTCGGCGTCCTCGTCGTCGAAGTCGATGTCCTCGTCGTCCAGACCCGCGTACATGCCGCTGCCCTCGTCCTCCCGATCTCGAGGATCGGCCGGTTCGTCCTCGTCGTCCTCGGCGTCGTCGGCGTCGTCGTCGGCGTCGTTGTCCTCGTCCTCGTCGTCCTCGTCGTCGTCGTCCTCGTCCTCGTCCTCGTCGGTGTAGACGCCAAGCGGGGTCGCGACGCCGGTGGTGTCGAAGAGCGCCTCGTCGTAGTCGTCGAACGCTTCGATGACGGCCTCGGCCGCCGCCCCGACGGCGGGATCGTCGGCGTCCCGGCGCGAGGCGGCCAGCTCGAGATGACGTTCGAGTGCGGCAACGAAGGTTGCCAGGGCAGCGCGCGGGTCAGCTGTCATGCCTTGACCGTATCGGTTCGTCGGTGACAATGGGCAACCCATGGACTACGAGTACCGAGTGCTGAGCTTCGGCCGCGCGGTGTCTCGCGCCGAGATCTGCCAGGTGCTCGTCGAGCATGCCGAGTACGGCCGCTGGGAGCTGGCTCGCAGCGTTGTCTACTTGGGTGGTCAACGCCGAGTTTGGTTGCGCCGCAAGATTATTCGCGTACAGCGTACTGCGTGATGTTTCTCGCCGCGCACCCCCGCGGGGTTGGCCGCACTGGCCCCTCCGGCCCCTCAGCGTCCGGTCGCTCGAGCGCTCGGCGCTGCTCGGGTAGCCGGTTGGCGCGGCCGATGGCGCCAGGACGGCGACGGAGAGAATGCCAGCGCACCTGCTGTGACAAGGAACACGGCCGGCGGCACGGCCGCCATGGTGACACGTGGCCATGCCGCAGCGGGGTAGCTCAGGCGACGTCGAGGAACCGGCGCAGCACCCGGGTGCCGAACCGGAGTGACCCCAGCGGCACGCGCTCGTCGACCCCATGGAACATCCGGGCGAAGTCCAGGTCCGCCGGCAGCTGAAGCGGAACGAAACCGTAGCCGGTGATCCCCAGCTGGGACAGCGCCTTGTTGTCCGTCCCGCCGGACAAGCAGTACGGCAGCACCGCCGCTCCGGGGTCCTCGGCCAGCAGTGCCACTGTCATCGCGTCCAGGAGCGCGCCGGAAGTCGGCGACTCCAGGGCGACGGCCTGATGCACGATCTCGACGTCGACGAACTCCCCCGCCAGCAGCTTGATCGTTTCCAGCAGCCGGTTCTCGCCTCCCGGCAGGAACCTACAGTCCACCGCCGCCGTGGCCCGCTGCGGGATGACGTTGTGCTTGTAGCCGGCTGACAGCATCGTGGGGTTGGCTGTGTCGCGCAGCGTGCCCAGCACGAATGCCTCGGCTCCCCCTATGTGGGCAAGCAGCGCAGAAAGGTCGTCGTCGGCATACGACGTCCCGGTCAGCTCGCAGAGCCCGTCCAGCAGTCCGCGCACCGAGGGAAGCACCTGCCCTGGCCAGTCGTGCGCGTTGATCCGGGTGAGCGCCTCGGCCAGGCGCACAACGGCGTTGGCGTCGGTCGGCACCGAGCCGTGGCCCGCTCTGCCCCGCGCGTGCAGGCGCAGCCACAGCATGCCCTTCTCCGCCGTCTGCAGTAGGTAGGCACGAGTCGGCGACCCGGTATGCCGGGAGGGCACCGTGACGCTGAAGCCGCCCACCTCGCTGATCGCCTCGGT
>JBIOUP010000313.1:0-5604 GCA_044867305.1 Dermatophilaceae bacterium | reverse complement strand
CGGGCGCGGATGCTTGCCGCCGCGAGCTCGGCGTCATCCGCGATATACGGGTCTCCCGCGAGCATTCGTTCGCGCATCGACCGGGAGTCCTCCTCCGGCAAGGTCGCCACCCCGGCACCGTACCGGGCTGACCGGCATACCGCCGACGAGCAGCGTGCCCAGCCGCGGGTTGCGTCATGCCAACGGCGTGCCATGACGCGCCCTGACCCGCGTTTGGCAGGACCGAAGCGTCGACGGGCAGCTACCTAGCCGGTCCAAGTCGCCAGCTGAGCTCGAATCAGTGCGTCAAGGCGTTGCCAGGCGGGTGATGACGCGTTGACCTCACCCTGGATGAGGCCGGGGATCGGGGACTCGGCGTTTGGTGCGGGTGGCTGGGTGTCCGCGTAGCGGCGCCGGGTGGCCTCGGCGATGCGCTTGGCCAGCAGGTCGAGCTGCGGATCCTTGGGGTCGAGGTCGTGCGCTCGGTCGTAGTCCCGGTAGATCTGCGCCACCTCCGGTTCCGTCTTGGCCTGGCTCTGATCGCGAAGCAGCTGCCCGGCAACCTCCGGATGCGTCGCGAAGACCAGGATCCACAGGTCGCACTCGAGCCGGACCCACCTGTCGCTGAGACCGATTTCGCGCAGTTGCCCAAGGTACTCGGCGACGCCCGGAGGCAGGAGCGCCTCGCCGCCGGAGGCCACGTCCCGCAGCCGCTGCTGCGTCTTGCGCAGCGCCCGGATCTTGACGGTCAGCTCGCGGTCGATGAGGCCCAGGGTCCTTCGGATCTCCTCTGCCGGGGCGGCCAGCAGTGCTGGGATGCGACCCAGCGGAACGCCGGCCTCGGCCAGGGCTCGCAGCTTGATCAGGGCGATGGCGTCGGCTGCGGTGTAGCGGCGGTATCCAGAGCCGTCTCTGGCCGGCTCAGCCAGCACGCCCTTCGCGTGGTAGAACCGGATGGTCTTCGTGGAGACGCCGGTATAGCGCGCCAGCTGACCGATGGTGAGCAAACAGCACCTCCGAAGGCACCGGCTTGACCTTCCACTAACTGGAAGGTCGCACCATGATGGCATGCACAGAACCAACGCCAGCACACCGCTGGGCCAAGCTGACCGGGACGTCCTTCGAGAGCTCGCCGACAACGGCAACGAGGCGGCACTCGACCGCTTGGCTGACCTCGCTGACGAGCGTGACGATGTGGACGAGCTGCATGAGCTGCTCGACGAGGAGGGCTGCGAGCGGGCCGGCCAGCACCTCACCCGGCGCGCGATCGAAGGGCGGGACCTGCTCGAGCTGCAACGACTGGCCGATGCCGGCTCCGAGGACGCCGAGGCGGCCCTGGAACGGTTCCTCAGAAAGCCCTGACAACCGGGGCGTGGGAATGGAGCTACTGATCAGGTGCCGCTGCCGCCGGCTCCGCGGCCGAACGCGTCAGTGAGGCGCATGGGTCGCAAGGGCCCCGGTAGCGACGGCGCGCTGCCAGAGGTGAGGCAGTCGCCGGTCGGGTTGAGCCATCGGGCGAGGCGGTCGTGCCCTTCGGCGAGAGCCGGGCCCAGAACGGCGGCGCCGACGATGATGAACGCGAAACCGGTGAACCATGTGACGAAGGCGAGGCTCAGTCCGAAGGCGCCGAACTGGTCGTAGTTCCTCGTCAGGTTGACCGGGAACCACAGCGACGACGCGAGCGTGTAGGCCCAGGCTCCCAGGCCCGTGACGACCCCGGTTGGCAGCAGCGGGCGCCAGCGCACCTCGCCGCGGAGCATGAGGCGCGCCGTCCACCACCACAGCCCGACCGACAACGCCGTCCCCAGGGCCCACGAAGTCAGCGATGCTACTGGCCCTCGCAGGACGGTGTTGATCAAGGCGAGGGTCCCCAGCAGCGCGAGCACACCGCCGACCCAGACCGCGCCACGCCTCTTGTTGCCGATTCCGCCGCCCGGCGGTCGTCGCCAGGCCCGCAGGTAGGTCCGCTGCAACGCGGTGGTGAAGGACACCGCAAACGCGAACGTGACGATCGCACCGATCAGTCCGGTTGCCGTCTGAGTCTGCGCAGGCGACTCGAACGACTGACGGACCAGATCGTAGGCCGCCCCGGACAGGCCGAAGCGCGAGACCATGATGGCGAGGACCGACTGGCGGATCGCGTCTGGGCTGACCGCCACGACGAGGACGAGCAGCGGGAAGATGCACACGAGCAGCTTGGCCGCCAGCGCGACCGCGCGGTCGACGAACTCCACCTCCAAGAGCCGGGACCAGAACCTTCCGACTGCCGTCGGCTCGAGCCGCTCGGCGTACTGCTGCGCTGTCCCCCAAAGCCGCCCCGAGGTGTCGGTTGGCTTGCCTTGTCCACCCATCGAGTCACCCACCTCTCGCAGCTGTCCCGGGCGCCGCTCGTGCCCCGCGGCGTCGCTGGCACGAGCAATGCTTGGGTGCCTTGCGCATGCACGCGACGATGAGCGCGCCCCACCGGTGAAGCCGAGATGTCACGAAGCGTAGTGGGCCGCCAGTCCGGCGGGGCACCGACCGGGGAGACTCGGAGAAGGTTGTCGGCGACGACAAGGGGGTCACGGCGCACCCGTCGGCTCGTATGCCGTGCTCGCCATCGGCCAGTGTTCACGATTGGCAGTGATGGACGCGCGACAACGCGGCAGCACGGTTGTGGGAGCGCGCGCCGATAATCGCAGCATGGCGTACGACAAGGAGCTGGCCGAGCGCATCCGCGAGCTGATCTCGCCTGTGGAGAGCGTCACCGAACAGCGCATGTTCGGCGGCGTGGCGTTCCTGGTTGACGGAAAGATGGCGGTTGCCGCGAGCAGCCGGGGCGGGTTGCTGGTTCGGGTCAACCAGGATGAGGCCGAATCGCTGGTTGACGGGACGAACGTCGTACCGATGCTCATGCGGGGTCGGGAGATGCGGGACTGGCTCCATGTCGACTCCGCAGCCGTGAACGAGCCCGCTCAGCTCGAGCTGTGGGTGGAACGCGGCGTCACCTGTGCCCGGTCGCTGCCGCCCAAACGAGGTGGCCGGGACCGGCCACCGTCGGACCGATGAAGCGCAGAGCACCTGACATCGAGCGTCATTGGCCCGCGAGAGCGCTCACCGTGCCGGCGCTCACCGTGCCGGCCTGGATGTCACACCCGTCCAGAGCGGGACACTCAATCCTGGGACGGCTGGCTGCGCAGGTAGCGCGCGAAGTGCGGCACCGTGAAGGCGATCCGGCCCCGCTCCCCGGAGAAGATGAGGCCCTTCTTCAGCAAGGCGTCCCGCGCCGGCGACAGCGACTGCGGCTTGCGGCCCAGCACCGCCGCGACATCCGAGGTCAGCACCGAGCTCGCGTGGCCGTTGCTCGCATCAGCCATAGCGCGCAGGTACTCCCGCTCGGCCGGCGTCGCCCGCTCGTAGCGTGAGCCGAAGAAGCCGACGGCCAGCTCGGCTTCCGCCTCGGGAGCCGCCACGGCGACGTCGGCAGCGGTGATCGGCGACCTCGGCGCAACGTCCCAGACCGCCTTGCCGTAGGCCTGGACGAAGTACGGGTAGCCGGCGGTCACGGCATACATAGCGTCCAGAGCGCCGCCGGCCCACTGCGCTCCCTCGTCAGCTGCCGGAGCCGCGAGCGCGAGGTCCGCCGCCACGCGATCGAGGCGGTCGATGCGCGAATAGCGAAAGAGCCTCTCCGAGTAAGACTTCGACGCAGACAGCACCGCCGGCACGTGCGGCAGGCCAGCGCCGACGACGACGACCGGCAGGCCCGACTGAGCCATCTCGTGCACAGCCGCGCACAGCGCCGACACGTCTTCGGCGCCGAGGTCCTGCACCTCGTCGAGGAAGATGGCGACGCCGCGCCCCCGGTCTGCCGCGAGCCCGCCGACGTCGGTGAGCAACTCGAGCAGGTCGATCTCGATGTCGCCCGAGTCGGCGCGCCCGGGCACGGCGGGGACGTCGATCCCTGGGCTCCACCGGTCCCGAAGGCGACCCCCCGAGCCGCTGCCGTCGCGCTGCGCGAACGACCTGAGCACGCCGAGCACCTGGGTGACCTCGTCGGCGTTCGGGTGTGACAGCTCGCGGACGGCCATGTGCAGCGCCGCCGACAGTGGTCGGCGCAGCCGCTGGTCAGGACGCGTCTCGAGCTTGCCGGTGCCCCAGGCGGCCCGCACCGCTGCCGACCGCATGGCATTGAGCAGCACCGTCTTCCCCACGCCTCGCAGCCCGGTCAGCATGACCGAGCGCTCGGGCCTGCCGCGGGCGACTCGCTCCAAGGTCACGTCGAAGGCGCGCAGCTGCTCGTCCCGGCCGGCGAGCTCGGGCGGGCGCTGGCCGGCTCCAGGAGCGTACGGGTTACGGATGGGGTCCACGATCGGACTGTATGGCGGTCTCTAGCGATTCCCCGAGATTGCGCCATACAACGGTATGCCGTGTCTGGGTCAAGCGACCCACGAAATGCCCGGAAGCTCACCGGATCCGATGAACGCCCCGGCATTTCGTGGGTCGCGATCAGACCACGAATCACGTCGGAAGGCCTGCTGGTGAGCCGAGGAGCAGCGCCGCACGCCCGGCATACCGATTCGACTGTGAGCCGGACCACGACGTAGCGTGAGGCATGCCCGAGCATCCCGCCATCCGCACCGTCCGCGAGCTGCGCGCCGCGGGCTACGAGCACAAGCCGCTGCGCCAGGAGATCCGCGACAACCTGCTTGCCGCCCTCGCCGAAGGGCGCGACGCGTGGCCCGGCATCCACGGCTTCGACTCGAGCGTCATCCCCCAGCTCGAGCGCGCCCTGCTCGCCGGCCACGACGTCGTCCTGCTCGGCGAGCGCGGCCAGGGCAAGACCCGCCTGCTGCGCAGCCTCGTCGGCCTGCTCGACGAGTGGACCCCGGTCATCGAGGGCGCCGAACTCGGCGAGCACCCGTTCGCCCCGATCACCCACGAGTCGCGGCACAGGGCGGCGAACCTGGGCGACTCGCTGCCCGTCGCCTGGCGGCACCGGGACGAGCGGTATGCCGAGAAGCTCGCGACCCCCGACACGAGCGTCGCCGACCTCATCGGCGACGTCGACCCGATGAAGGTCGCCGAAGGCCGCAGCCTCGGCGACCCCGAGACGATCCACTACGGGCTCATCCCCCGCTCGCACCGTGGGATCGTCGCGATCAACGAGCTGCCCGACCTCGCCGAGCGCATCCAGGTCGCCATGCTCAACGTCATGGAGGAGCGCGACATCCAGATCCGCGGCTACGTGCTTCGCCTGCCTCTGGACGTCCTCGTCGTCGCCAGCGCCAACCCCGAGGACTACACCAACCGCGGCCGGATCATCACCCCGCTCAAGGACCGCTTCGGCGCCGAGATCCGCACCCACTACCCGGTCGCCCTGGAGGACGAGGTCGCGGTCATCCGCCAGGAGGCGCACCTCGTGGCCACGGTCCCCAACCACCTGCTGGAGATCCTGGCCCGGTTCGCCCGCGGGCTGCGCGGCTCCTCCAGCGTCGACCAGCGCTCCGGAATCTCGGCGCGCCTACCGATCGCCGCGTCCGAGACCATCGCCGCCGCCGCACTGCACCGGGCCACCACGCAGGGCGAGCACGAACCCGTCGCCCGGGTCGTCGACCTGGAGAGCGCCGTCGACGTGCTCGGCGG
>JBIOUP010000312.1:0-20795 GCA_044867305.1 Dermatophilaceae bacterium | reverse complement strand
ACTCCTACCCTGTCGAGTCTCCTCGATCGTAACCGTCCCACCCCTGACGCTCGGAAGCCTTTCTGATGCGTTAAGGCGGTGTAAAACGGCCCGCCGAAGCGGGACCGATGATTCAGGAACGCTGGGGTATGCCGTCCTGTTCCCTTTGCGCTCGGGAGTGACACCGGGCGCTCTTGCGCACGTGACACCTGCCAGGCCGCGGCGGCCGGATGTCCGGGGGGCCCCGCGAGCTTGCTGAGTGTTGCGCATGGCGGAAACAAGAGGGCTCCAAAGTGCCTCACTCGGCCCGGTTCCGCACGGGATGTGGGCGATCTATCAGGCGCCCTGGTTGCCGGGCCCGTCTACGGAGGCGAAGGATGGATGCATGACGACGGACAATGACATCAAAGGCGTTCTGCACGTCCCTCAGGGCAGCGTCGTGGTCGGCATCGACGGGGCCGATCCGAGCCACGCGGCCCTCATGTGGGCGGCGGCGGAGGCCTCCCGGAGGGGTACGCCGCTGCACATCGTCAACGTCGAGGAGACCCTTGCGGGCTGGCTCCCCCTGGGCGCCGCGCTCGGCGAGGTCACGGAGGTGCTCGACGCGGACTCGACGGCCCTGGTCAAGTCCGCGACAGAGGCGGTTGCGGAGAAGTACCCGAAGCTCGTGGTCTCCTCCTCCCAGCCGGAGGGACAACCCTCCCGCAACTTCATCAAGGCGTCCGAAACCGCCGCCCTGCTGGTCTTGGGCACCCACGGTCGGCACAAGTCCACTCACGCCGCCGTCGGGACAACGGCCTTCAAGGTGGCCAGCCACGCCTCGTGCCCGGTCGTCCTGGTGCATCCGGAGCGCAAGCACGACCACGTCAGCCCGGCCAGGGTGGTCGTCGGAGTGGACTTCTCGCACTCCTCTGCCGAGGCGCTCGACTTCGCTGCGCTGTGCGCCGGCCAGGGCGGCACGGTGCGCATCGTGCACGCGTGGTGGCTCTCTGCGAGCGAAGGCGCCATCGTCGGGAGCGGGGACGCCGACGCCGAGCGCACGATCATCGAGCAGCATGAGCATGAGGTCGACGAGATCACCGCCCAGGCACGCTTGCGTCATCCGGACGTGACGTTCGAGGCGCATCCGATGCAGGGCTCGCCGGTGGCGGTGCTCACCGCGGCCGCCGGGGACGCCGACCTGCTCGTGGTGTCCAAGCGTGGACGAGGCGGTTTCGGGGGCCTGCTGCTGGGATCGACCGCGCTCAAAGTGTTGGCGGCGGCACCGGTGCCGGTGGCCTTGACGCACACGTCAAGCAAGGACTGACCGGCTCGACGTCGGCAGCCGACCCCACCCGCCCTCGGGGTCGATGCGATCGCGCGTCACCATCACATCGACCGGGAGGGGGCCGGGCGGATCGTCACCTCGCCTCGGCGAGCCGGCGGTCAGCGGCGACGCTGGCAGCGCCCGCACCAGTACAGGTTGCGCCCGGCGAGGACGCGGGTGCGCACCCTCGACGCGCACACGTGACAGGGCTGGCCCTGGCGCTTGTAGACGTAGAAGCGCCGTTCCAGCGCGCCACTAGGGTTGGGCCGCCAGGACGATGCGACGCCCCCCAGCGCAGGCACGGCATCGGCGTCGTATGCGCCCAGCTGTGCGTCCAGGACCTGGTCGGCCATGGTCACGATCTGCCCGAGCCGCACCCCGATCGGCAACAGCAGGCGAAGGTCCTCCCAGATCGTGTCCCACGTCGAGCGGCGCAGGGCCCGTCCGGGACGAAACGGGTCGATCCGGTGCCGGAACAGCACCTCACAGCGAAAGACGTTGCCGACTCCGGCAAGGACGGCCTGGTCCATGAGCAGCTCGCCGACGATGCGGTTGCTGGCGTGCAGCCGCTCCCAGGCCGCCTCCGGGTCGGCGTCTGCTCGCAACGGGTCGGGTCCGAGCCGGCTGAGAATGTCGTCGACGTCATCGGGTGTCACCACCTCGCACACGGTGGCTCCGCGCAGGTCGGCCACGACTCCGGGCCCGGCCAAGCGCAGGCGCACCTGCCCGACGGGAGGCGGCGGACCGGCATACCCGTCGTATGCCGTGACCTCGAAGGCCCCGATGAGCCCCAGGTGCACGTGCAGGTACGCCTCTGCCTCGAACTCGACGAACAGGTGCTTGCCCCAGGCCGAGGCCTGCACGAACCGGTGTCGATGCAGCCGGGCAGCGCCCGAGCCGAAGCGGCCCTGAGGGCTGGATACTCCCGGGGTCGTGCCGGCGAAGGCAGCGTTGAGCGTGCCGGCCAGGCGGTGCAGCGTGTGCCCCTCGGGCACGCCGTTCAGCTGGCTTTCCGCTTGGCTGTGCTCTTGGATGCGGTCTTGGCTGTGCTCTTGGCCGTCGTCTTGGCGGCGGCCTTCTTGGCCGGGGCCCGCGTGGCCGCAGTCTTCGTTGCCGGCGCCTTGGCGGCGGCCTTCTTCGCCGGTGGCGCGGAGGCGGCCTCCGGCTCGGATGCAGCCGGCTGCGCTTGCTCGGCCGCGGTCGGCTCACCGCGCGATGCCTTGGCCCGGTCGACGCTGCGCTGCAGCGCCTCGAGCAGATCGACGACCTCACCCGAGCCATCGGTGGGTGCGGGCGCCTGGACCGGCTTGGCGCCAGAGAGCTTGGACTCGACCAGGTCCCGCACCGCGAGCGCGTAGTCGTCCTCCAGCTCGTCCGGGTTGAAGTCGCCGGCGAGCGAGTCCACCAGCATGTTCGCCATCGCGAGCTCTTTGTCGGTGGCATGGCCGACGTCGCCGAGGTTGGCGAACTGCGCCGAGCGGACCTCGTCGGGCCACAGCATGGTCTGCAACACAATGATCTCGTCACGCACGCGTAGCACGGCCATGGTCATCCGGGTGCGGATGGACACCGTGACCAAGGCCATCCGGTCCGCGGCGACCAGCGCGTCGCGCAGCAGTCCGTAGGCCTTGGCCGCCCCCTTCTCGGGTTCGAGGTAGTACGAGCGGTCCAGCAGCATCGGGTCGATCTGCTCGGCCGGCACGAACTTCTCGACTGCGACTTCCTTGCTGGACTGGTTGGGCAGTCTGGCCAGGTCCTGGTCGGTCAGCACCACCATCTGACCGTCCTCGGTCTCATAGCCCTTGGCGACGTCCTCGTAGGCCACCTGCTGCCCGCAGACGCTGCACACCCGCTGGTAGCGGATCTGCCCGCCGTCCTCACGGTGCACCTGCCGGAAGGAGATGTCGTGGTTCTCGGTGGCGGAGTACAGCTTGACCGGCACGTTGACCAGCCCGAAGGACACGGCGCCCTTCCACATGGCTCGCATAGCTGCCTCATCTCTCCCACAGGTCACGCGAGAACGCGCAGACTCAGCATGACTCACCGGCATACCGACCCACAACCAACGCTGGTGCTGCTGCCCTCCACGCAAAACCGACCCAACGGGCAAGAAGGTGCACGCCCGACCTCGCCCGCAACGCCAGCGCCGACGACATCGCCGCGTGGCTGGCGCGCAGCCTCCGGCGCCGCATCACGACGGCACCACGGCTGCTGAACGAGCTCAGCAGCCGACGCCGACACCCGCAACGGGCTCTCCTCTCGGAGATGATCCAAGACGTTCCAGAAGGCGTCGCGAGCACGCTGGAGCTGCGTTTCGTCAGAGGCGTGCTTCGACGTCACGGGGCTCCCGAGAGGGGAGGCGCAGATGCCGTTGTCGGTGCTCGATCCGATCTGGGAGCGACCCGCGCCGACCGCGGCTACCGCGCGCTGCGAGTGCTCATCGAGTTGGACGGCGTTCGCCATCACCAAGGCGCCGTGCTTGTGCTGGACCGGCTCAAGAGCAACCGGGCGGCAGTGCTGGGGTGGGTGTGCGTTCGCTTCGGCTGGGCTGAGACGGTGGACCTCCCGTGCGTCAGCGCCGCCGCGCTCGCCGAACTGTTCTGGGTCCGTGGCTGGCGTGGAACGCCGCGACCATGTTCTCCGGGGTGCCCCGTTGGCCAGCTTCGCCGGGAGCGGCCGGCGTGACCTGACTGGGGAAGGTCACGCACCCCAGGGTGTGCAGGCTCTTCCACGATGGTGCGGAGCTTGCCCTCCCGAGCCGCCTGCGTCGCGTCCGACGTGGGTGCGAACACTCGGCTTAGATGGAGGGCATGCGGCCCATGCTCGCGACACCCACCGCCCGAATCCCGCAGGGTGCCGATTGGGTGCACGAGGTCAAGTGGGACGGCATGCGCATCCTCGCCGACATCCGCGACGGCGCTGTGCGACTGAGCAGCCGTACCGAACGGGACGTGACGGTCGCCTTTCCGGAGCTGGCTGGGCTCCGCGACGCGTTCGAGGACATGCTGCTGGACGGAGAGGTGGTGACGCTCGTGGACGGCATACCCTCGTTCGCGACCTTGGCCGAGCGCTTCCACGTCACCAACCCCGCACGGGCACGCGCTCTGGCCGGCACCGCACCGGCCACCTTCATGGTCTTCGACCTGCTGCGCCTCTACGGCGTCGACCTCACGGCTCGCTCACTGCGCGACCGTCGGGCGACGCTCGAGCGGCTCGAGCTGGCCGGCGTGCACTGGCGGGTTCCGCCGGTCTTCACCGACGGAGTGGCCCTGTATGCCGCGACCCAAGAGCAGGGTCTGGAGGGAGTGGTCAGCAAACGGCTCAGCTCGCGGTACGTGCCTGGCGCCCGCAGCGAGGAGTGGCGCAAGCGCGCCCACCGACGTTCTCTGTCCGTAGTCATCGGCGGGTGGCGGCCCGAGATCGACCAGAGCGAGCGGCTCGGGTCGGTACTCGTGGGCGTGCCCGACGTCGGCGGCCTGAGGTTCCTGGGCCGGGTGGGCAGCGGGATCGCCGGAAAGGCGGGGCAGGCCCTCCTGGCCGACCTGCGAGCGCTGGAGGCCGAGCAGAGTCCGTTCTCAACGCCGGTTCCCGCCCTGGACGCACGGGGGGCCACCTGGACCCATCCCGTGCTGGTCTGCGAGGTGGCGTCGCTGGGGCTCACCGTGGCGGGGCGGCTGCGCCAGCCGGCATACCGAGGCTTGCGCGGCGACCTGACTCCTGGGGACATCGACCCGGCCGAGCTGGTTCCCGGGACCGCCGATGCCTGAACGGCCGCAGCGGGTAACCGTCGAGGTCGGCGGACGGCGCCTGGCCGTGTCCAACCTCAGCAAGACGCTCTACGCCGCCACCGACACCACCAAGGGCGAGGTCCTCAACTACTACGCGAGGATCGGCCCCATCCTGCTGGCCCATCTGGCCCGTCGGCCGGTGACCCGTATTCGCTACCCCAACGGGGTCGACGCCGCCAGCTTCTTCGAGAAGAACCTGCCCGCCGGTGCGCCCGCCTGGTTGCCCCGCGTCACGATCGGTCACAAGTCCGACCGGATCACCTACCCCCTCGTCACCGGACTCGACGCGTTGACCTACCTGGCCAACCTCGCCTCGATCGAGCTGCACGTGCCCCAATGGCAGGTGGACGACGGCGGCCGACCGCTGGACCCGGACCGGCTGGTCATTGACCTGGACCCCGGCCCTGGCGCCGGACTTCGCGAGTGCTCCATCGTGGCCCTGCAGATCAGGGACCGGCTAAGGGACATCGGCCTGACCCCGGTGCCGATCACGAGTGGATCCAAAGGCATGCAGGTGTATGCCGCGTTGCCCGGCATCCACAGCAGCGACGACATGAGCGCCCTTGCGCAACAACTGGCCAAGGAGCTCAGTGCCCAGCAGCCCGACCTCGTGGTCTGGCGGATGACCAAGTCGCTGCGCCCGGGCAAGGTGTTCCTGGACTGGAGCCAGAACGTTGCCGCCAAGACGACGATCAGCCCCTACTCCCTGCGGGCTCGACCGGCGCCGTTCGTGGCCACCCCCCGCACGTGGGAGGAGGTGCAACGCGGCGCTGCCGAAGGGACGCTCGAGCACGCGACCCTCGACGAGGTGCTCGACCGCGTCGAACGGCTGGGTGACCTGGCCGAGCCGCTGCTGCACGCGCCCGGGCCGGCAACTGGCGGTTGACCCCTGAGCTGCAGCCGCGGCCACGCCCGTGCTGACATGCCAACGGCGGCCGTCACCCGTCGATGGGTGATAGCCGCCGTTCGCCGTTGGCTCGCTGGCCTACCCGTGCGCCTTGTCGTAGGCGTCCTGGACAGTGCCGGGGACCCGCCCCCGGTCGCTCACCTGCATGCCTTGCGCCCGCGCCCACTCACGGACCGCAGAAACATTCGCGCGCTTGGCAGCCGTGGATCCCGCCCCGCGGCGGCGCACTGAGCGGCGTCCGCCGGTCGAGCGCGCATGTCCGACCCAGTGCGACAGGTCGTCCCGCAAGCGGGCCGCATTCGCGGTGCTGAGGTCGATCTCGTAGTTGACTCCATCCAAGGCGAATGACACCGTCTCGTCCGCTTTGGACTTGTCAGTGTCATCCTCCAGGAGGATCTGAACTCGCTGAGCCACGTGTCCTCTCTCCCGTTCTTGCACCTTTGCCGACTCGTGCACCGTCGACAAATGCGCGAGCGTTAAAGGTCAATGCGCCCTGCGGCTTGCACGTTTTCTGCCAATAGGACGCATGCGTTGTGCCACGCGCCGTTAGCATATCAGCAGATTGGTTAATGGAAAGCGTGCGACGGCCATTGGATTCGCGTGTCTGGCGCTCGCCTAGGGTGCCTTGTTGTCCTCCGGCTGGGAACGTGTCGCGTCCTCGTCAGCGTCAGCGGGCCCCCGCTCCGAATGGAGCCGCGAGCGGTCCTCTTCCCGGGCACGCGCCGCCTCCCACTCGGCCTGCGCCCGGCGTTCCCCGCGATCGGCTTCCATGACATTCCGAATGACCACATAGAACAGGAACATGATCCCAATCGTCGGCAGCAGAGCTGCCACATAGGGATAGACCGCGTCCCACACTGTTATCAGTCCTCAGGCTTGAGCAACGGGAAGAGAATGGTCTCGCGGATGCTGGCCGAGCGGAACAGCATCACCAGCCGGTCGATTCCAAGCCCCATGCCCCCCATGGGCGGCGAGCCGTACTCCAGCGCCCGCAGAAAGTCCTCGTCGACGGCCATGGCCTCCGGGTCGCCTCCCGCGGCGAGCAGCGACTGAGCTTCCAACACCGCACGCTGCAGGACCGGGTCGATCAGCTCGGAGAACCCGGTCGCCCGCTCGACGCCTGCGATGACCAGGTCCCACGCTTCGATCAGGCCTGGAAGCGACCGGTGCGGTCGCGCCAACGGCTGGGCAGCGGCCGGGAAGTCGCACAGGAAGGTCGGTTGCACGAGCGCCGGCTCGACCAATGCGCCCAGCAACTCCAGGACCAGTTTCTCCGGCCCCCAGGCCGGGTTCACGTCCAGGCCGCGGCTGCCGGCATACCTGCCCAGCTGCGCCGCCGACGTATCAGGGGTGACCCGCTCACCCACCGCCTCGCTCACGGCCTGGTAAACGGGCAACCACGGCCACTCGCCGTCGAGGTCGACGTTTCCCCGCGGCGTCTCGATCTGCCGCGGGCCAAGGGAGTCGGCCACCGCCAGGATGAGCTCTCGCGTGAGAGCCGCAATCGTGGACTGATCGCCATAGGCGTGATAGGCCTCCAGCATGGTGAACTCGGGGCTGTGCGTCGCGTCGACCCCTTCGTTACGGAAGATCCGGCCGATCTCGTAGACCCGCTCAACGCCGCCGACAACCGCCTTCTTCAGGTTGAGCTCCAGGGCTATTCGAAGGGTCATTTCCTGGTCGAAGGCGTTGAGGTGCGTGCGAAATGGACGTGCTGCCGCGCCGCCGTGGATTAGCTGCAGAGTCGGTGTCTCCACCTCGACATAGCCTTGCCGGTAAAGCACCTCGCGCAGCGCGCGGGTGGCGGTGGCACGCACCCGCACCATGTCGCGCGCCTCCTGGCGCACGATGAGATCGACATACCGCTGGCGCACCCGATTCTCTTGCGACAGCCCCTTGTGCAGCACCGGAAGCGGGCGCAGGGCCTTGCTCGCCATTTGCCACGACGACGCCAGCACCGACAGCTCGCCCCGGCGGCTGGTCACCACCCGCCCCTCGATGGCGACATGGTCGCCCAGGTCCACGAGTGCCTTCCAGTCCGCAAGCGCCGCCTCCCCGACCTCGACGAGGCTGAGCATGACCTGCAGCTGGGTGCCGACGCCTTCTTGAAGGGTGGCAAAGCACAGCTTGCCGGTGTTGCGAAGATGCACGACGCGTCCGGCCGTGCGCACGACCACGTCGGTCTGGGTGCCCGGCTCGAGGCCGCCCCAGCGGCCGCGGATCTCGCCCAGGGTATGGGTGCGCTCCACCCACACCGGGTATGCCGGGCGGCCGCCCGACAGCAGCCGCTCCCGCTTGTCGCGCCGCACCCGCATCTGCTGGGGTAGGTCCTCGTCGCGCGGCTCCTCGATGTGCAACGGCTCCTTGGGGGCGCGGGCACTCACTGGTACACCCTAACGAGATGGCAACCACGCTCGTCATCAGCGTGCTCGCATGCCTAGGCCAGGTCCGGCGCAGCGAGCCCGAAGACCCGGCGCGCCGTCCCCTCCAGGAACTCGCCGATCACTTCCTTGGACCAGCCCAGGCTGTCGAGATCGCGCAACGCCCGGGACGCACTGATCATCGGCCAGTTCGTCCCGAACATCACCCGCCCGCGCCCCACCCCATGCAGGTACTCGGTGAAGGACCCGGGCAGTCGGTCGAGCGCGTACGCAGAGGTGTCGACGTAGAAGTTCGGGAACTTGACCGTGAGCGTCACAACCTCGTCAACCCACGGGAATCCGACATGCCCGCCCACGACCACCAGATCGGGGAAGTCAAGCAGCACCCGCTCCAGATACGGGATGGGCCGACCGGTCTCCGAGGTCCTGAGCGGACCAGTGTGGCCGATCTGGGTGCAGAGCGGCACGCCGGCCTCGACGCACGCGGTGTAGACGGGATAGTAGAGCCGGTGATCCGGCGGCAGCTCCCACAGCCAGGGCACCACGCGCACGCCGACAAAGCCGTCGTCGACCGACTTGCGCACTGTCCGGGCGGCCTGGACGGGGTCACGCAGGTCCACGCCGACAAGCCCACGGAATCGAGTGGGTGCCAGCTCGCAGACTGAGCGGACCTCGTCATTGCTGAGCAATGGCCCGCCCGGGCCGTACCAGGCTGAAAGCAGCGCGAGATCCACGCCGCCGGCGTCCATCTGCATGAGGGTCCGCTCAAGGGTCGGCACCATGCCTGAGCGCTCCTGGCCGGTCCAGCGCAACAGCGAGGCCATCCAGGGTTCCTGCGCCATGCGCGGTCCGACTTGTTGCGCCCAGACGTCGATCGCACCCATCGACTGCTCCGTCCTCCGCCATATACTTCACTATCAAAGTATCAGGGGAGTAGTCATGACAACAGACCCCTACCGGCTCATCGGGCGGATCCAGCAGGTAGCGCATCTGCTTCGCCGACACTCCGATCAGCTGTTGCTCGAGCAAGCCGGCGTCACCACAGCGCAAGCCGCGATACTGTCCGTGGTCCGCAACGCACCTGGCTGCCCGCAACGCGAGATCGCCCGGCGCCTCCGCCTGGGCGAGCCTGCGGTGGTGACAGGCGTGAACCGTCTTCTGGAGGCGGGCTTGATAACCCGCACCCGAAGCGCCCGCGATGCTCGGGCCGCAGCGCTGTCTCTTACCAGCAAGGGCGTCGAGGTGACCGAGCGCGCCCAGGGGTCGATCGGCACGATCAACCAGCTTGTCCTCGACGCTCTCGGACCAGCTGGCAGAACCCGGTTCTCTCAGCTGTTGGATGACCTCGACCGGGCCCTCACTTGCGGCCCAGGCGATGTCCTGCCGGACGCGGGCCGATCATGACCGATGAGGCCATCTAGCTACCTAGGAAGCTAGGTTGCCCTCATGAGCGCGAAACAGCAGTTCAACGTGACCCTGCCTGCCGAGCTCGTCCGCCGGCTCAAGCACCACTCGATCGACGTGCAGCTCTCGTTGTCGGACCTGGTCGCCCGGGTGCTCGAGGAGCATCTGGAGGGGCGGACGGATCGGCTGGCCACGCCGCAGGATGCCGAGGTGGGACCGGCCCTTCGGCTGCAGCCGATGGTGCATGTCAAGGACATGCCCGCCTCGGTGAGCTTCTACGAGCGGCTGGGCGGCACGGTGCTCCACGGCAGCCGCGACGGGGACTGGGTGCTCATGGACATCGGCGGCGCCCAGATCGGGCTGCTGGCACATCCTCCTAACCCGCAGCAGAACGAAGGAGAAGTGGAGCTGAACTTCCAGTGCACGGTCGGGCTGGACCGTCTGGAGAAGACGTTGCGGCAGGCGGGGGTCAGCATTGTGCGACCCACCACTGACGAAGGCTTCGGACGCCAGCTCCAGCTCAGCGCTCCCGGCGGTCCGCTGGTCAAGATCAACGAGTTGGACCCGGGGCGTTACGCCTGATCGGGCCTGCTCAGCTGTCCTACCGAGCTGGACCATGCGGCGCTGCGACCAGGTCGAGCGCGATGTCGAGGATCGGCGAGGAGTGGGTGAGCGCGCCCACCGAGAGATAGTCCACGCCGGTCTGCGCATAGGCGCGCGCGCAGTCCAGAGTGAGCCCGCCGGTCGCCTCGATCTCGACCGGCTGCTCCTTCCGACGCAAGGCCGTCACGGTGGCGGCAAGCAGGTCGACCGACATGTTGTCGCACATGACAAAGCGCGCGCCGGCGGCGTACGCCTCGAGCGCCTCAGCGACGGTCGTCACCTCCACCTGGATGTCAGCGGCCGGGTAGCGCTCGCGGACGGCACGATACGCCGCCGTCACGGAGCCGGCGGCGAGCTTGTGGTTGTCCTTGACCATCGCGACGTCGAACAGGCCCATTCGCTTGTTGACGCCCCCTCCGACCCGCACGGCATACTTCTCCAGCCGACGCATCCCCGGGGTGGTCTTGCGAGTGTCCAGCACCATCGTGCCGGTCCCGTCGAGGGCGTCGGCCCAGGTGCGGGTGTGTGTGGCAACCCCGGAAAGGCGCGAGAGGATGTTGAGCGCGGTGCGCTCGCCCATGAGCAGCACCCGAGCCGACCCGGTCAGCCGGGCGAGCACGTCGCCGCGAACGACACGGGCTCCCTCCGGCACCAGGATCTCCAGCTGCGGAGGCGCGGCCGCGACCAGCTCGGCCACCAGGTCCAGAACGAACGGGAGGACCGGCATACCGGCCAGCACTCCAACCCCCCGGGCCACCAGCTCAGCACGGGCCTGCTGCTCGGGCGGGATGGTCGCCAGGGTGGTGAGATCGAGGTGAGCCGGACCCAGATCCTCCTCGAGCGCGATCCGGACCAGCTCCCGCGCTGCGTCGGCGGGAAAGCCGAGCTCCTCGCTCACGGGTAGTCCCGCGGCGACGTCGGCACGAAGAACGTCTGGACGCTCCCGTCGGGCCCTCGCACCGCGTGGGTGTGACCAAGGAAGCGCTCGTCGTCGCGGTCGGGGAAGTCGCTGCGGACGTGTCCGCCTCGGGTCTCCTCCCGCTGGCTCGCCACTTCGGTGAGCAGCTGGCCGAGGTGGAGCAGGTTCGTGGTCTCCCACGACTTCGGGCCACCCTCCTCGCCCGCGGCCGTGTCTGCGATCTGAGCCAAAGTCGCGGCGGTGGCCCGCATCGACTCGGCCGAGCGGACCACCCCTGAGCCGGCCGTCATGGCGCGCTGGATGTCGCGCCGGCGGGCCGAGCGCAGCAGGACGTCGTCGGTGCGATCACTCGTGGTCGGCACCCTGGCCGCCAGCTCGCCCTGCGCGAAACGGGCGGTGATGTCATCGGCAATCCGATGAGCGAACACGAGCCCTTCCAGCAGGGAGTTGGAGGCCAGCCGGTTCGCGCCGTGAACCCCCGTGCACGACACCTCTCCGCAGGCGTACAGCCCAGGCAAGGACGAGCGCCCGCACAGGTCGGTGTCCACGCCGCCGCTGGCGTAGTGCTGGGCCGGGGCGACGGGCAGCAGCTGGGTTGCCGGGTCGAAGCCGTTGAGGCGGCAGCTGGCGACAATGGACGGGAACCGCGCCTCGAGGAACTCGCGGCCGAGGTGACGGCAGTCCAGGTAGACGTGGTCGGTGCCACAGAGGGCCATCCGGCTGACGATGGCCCGCGACACCACGTCGCGAGGCGCCAGGTCGGCCAGTTCATGCTGGCCTTGCATGAACCGCTGGCCGGTGGCATCGACGAGGAACGCGCCTTCGCCGCGCACCGCTTCGGAGATGAGCGGCTGCTGGCCGGTCGAGTCCTCGCCCAGCCACAGCACGGTCGGATGGAACTGGACGAACTCGAGGTCGCAGACGAGCGCGCCGGCCCGCAACGCCAACCCGAGCCCGTCGCCGGTGGCCACCGGTGGGTTGGTCGTCGAGGAGTAGATCTGACCGAGGCCACCCGTCGCGAGCACGAGGGCTCGACAGTATGCCGCGCCGACCCCGTCGATCTGTCCCTCGCCGATGACGTGGATGGTCGCCCCGCAGACCTGCCCTCCGCGGGCCTGCAGCAGGTCCACGACGAGGGCGTGCTCGATCACTTCGATGCCGGGGTCGTCGGCGATCCGGTCGAGGGCGGCCAACAGCGCCCGGCTGATCTCGCGGCCGGTCGCATCGCCGCCCGCGTGCATGATGCGGTCCCGGTGGTGACCTCCTTCGCGAGTGAGGCTGATGGCACCCTCGCTGTCGCGGTCGAAGTTCGCCCCGAGCGTGACGAGCTCGCGCACCCGCTGCGGACCCTCGTTCACCAGTGCGGTGACCGCCTCGGCATCACAGAGGCCGACACCCGCGACGAGGGTGTCGCGAAGATGCTCCTCGGGCGAGTCCTCGTCGGCCATGGCTGCGGCAATGCCGCCCTGCGCCCACGACGTCGAGCCCTCGTTGAGGACGGTTTTGGTGACCAGTAGGACGGTGGCTCCCTGCTCGCGCAGGCGCAACGTCGTCGCGAGCCCGGCAATGCCCGAGCCTGCCACGACGACGTCCGCGGTCGTGCTCCACCCGGGCTCGGGCGCCTTGAGCCAGCGCGGAATTCGAATGCTCACCCGTGCCCCTCGCCATTGTCGGTGGCGCTGTCCGGGTGGCCCCGGGTGCGGGCACCCGGCGCCGTGGCCTGCTCGAACGCCGAGCTCAACAGGGGAGCAAGAATTCGCGAGGGCTGCTCCAGCCCGCAGTCGGTCAGCACGCGGGCGGCGGCCCCGACGACCCCCTCGACGCCTTCGCAGACGGCTGCGAGCGCCGCGGCATACGCCGGCCGGTCCTCCTCCTCGACCCAGACCGGCTCACCGCCCATCTCGATGACCAGCGCTTCGCCGAGCGGGCGCAGCGACTTGACCGTCGTCACGGCGAAGCTGACGCCGGCGAGCCGGTCGAGGTCCGAGCGGGTGCCGCTGAAAACCATGGCCGGGTGCAAGGCGACCGGCAGCACGTCGTGCTGGATGGCCGGCTCCAGCACTCCGATGCCATACCGAGGGCTGGTGTGCACGAGCACCTGTCCCGGGTGCAGGGCGTCGGTCGCCGAGAGCCCCGCGACCAGACCCGGCAGGGTCTCGTCCGGCACGGCAAGCAGGACCAGGTCTGCTGCGCTCACCACATCGGGGACCTCGCGGACCGGTATGCCGGGCAGCAGCCGCTGAGCCCGCGCCAGCGACTCGTCGCTCACCGCGGAGACGGCGATGACCGTGTGCCCGGCTCGATGCAAGGCCGACCCGAGCACCGCCCCCACCCGGCCCGCGCCGACGACGCCGACGTCAAGGCGCGCCGCGGCGGCTGGGTCGGGGCTCACCGCTCGAACCTACCCCGCCGACCGCCCGAGCCGGCACGGGAGAATTCCGCCCGAAGGTCCATCGAGGGCTCACCTGATCCTGCTGCTCGGCCGGATGGCGCCTTTCTCGGACCGCTCGACGAGGCGTCGGCGACCTGACGGCATACCGTCCAGGTGTGGTCGCGATCCCCTGGCGGCTGGCCTGGCACGACGCGCTGTACGGCTCGTCGGGGTTCTACCGTCGTGAGCCACCGGCCCACCACTTCTCGACCGCGACGCACGGCCCGCTGGGAGCCGTTCTCGCAGAGGCCCTCTGGCGGTGGGCCGACCTACTCGGTATGCCGGCAATCCTCGACATCGGCGCAGGGCGGGGGGAGCTGCTCGGCCACCTACACGCCGCGCGTCCTGACCGCCCCTTGGGCGGCTGCGATGTCGTCGAGCGGCCCCGCGGGCTGCCGCCAGCAGTCGGCTGGCTGTCCGGTCCTGGCGGGGAGGGCCTGCCCGACCCGCTGGGCCACCTCACCGACGTCCTGGTCGTTGCGCACGAGTGGCTGGACGTCGTCCCGTGCGACATCGCCCAGGTCGACGCCTGGGGCCGGCTCCGGCTGGTGCACGTCGACCCGGCCACTGGGGCCGAGCTCCTCGGCGGGCGCCTGGACGAGCAGGACCGGCTGTGGTGCGAACGGTTCTGGTGGACAACGAGGCCCGGCGACCGCGTCGAGATCGGACTGACCCGGGACCGGGCCTGGGCCGAGCTGCTCTCGCGGGTGTCCCGCGGCGTGGTCCTCGCCGTGGACTACGGCCACCTTGGCGAGCACCGTCCCGCGGACGGCACGCTCACGGCATACCGCCGGGGCGCCCGGGTCGCCGCAGTGCCGGACGGGACCTGCGACATCACCGCGCACGTGGCCGTCGACTCCCTGGCCCACGACCGGCTGCTGACCCAGGCTGAGGCGTTCGCGCGGGTCGGCATGGTGCCCCAGCGCCCCAGCTTGCCCGCAGCCGGGGTGGACCCGGCTACGGAGCTGCGCCGGCTCGAACGCAGCGCCGCCATGGCTGAGCTGATCGGGCACGACGGGTTCGGCGGGTTCCGCTGGGTCCTCGCGTGCCTGCCGGGGGCGCCGGCGCGCGGTGCGGCAGACTGGCCGCCATGACGTCGGCGGGGCCTGAGATCCAGCGCGCCACCGTCGGCACCGGCCCGGACGCCCTCGTGCATGCCGACCTCGTGCTCAGCCTCGGACCGCACCATCCCGCCAACCAGGGGTCGTTGCGCCTGCGCGTGGTCGCCGTGGGCGAGCGGGTGATCGCAGCCGAGCCGCTCGTCGGGCTGCTGCACCGGGGAGCCGAGAAGCTGTTCGAGGTTCGGGACTACCGGCAGATCCTCGTGCTGGCGAACCGCCACGACTGGCTGTCCGCGTTCGCCGGCGAGCTCGGAGCATGCCTGGTCGTCGAGGAGGCGCTCGGGCTGCCAGTGCCCGAGCGCGCAGGGTGGATTCGCATGCTGCTGGCCGAGCTGACCAGGGTGTCGTCGCACCTGGCCTTCCTCATTGCTTTCCCGCGAGAGGTTGGCACCGCCCCGGCGGCAGCCCCGAACCCGCTTCGCGAGAAGGTACTCGCCTTGTTCGAGGAGCTGTCCGGGGCCCGGATGCACCTCATGATCGCCCAGCTGGGCGGTCTGCGGGCGGACCTGCCGGCGGGGTGGGCGGAGCGCGCCCGGCATACCGTGAGCGACGTGCGGGCCGGTTTGCCCGCCCTGGTGGAGCCGCTCGAGGCGCCGTCGGTGCGGTCCCGCACCGAAGGGGTCGGGAGGCTCACCGTCGAGCAGGTGCATGCCTACGGCGTGTCGGGGGCGATGGCGCGCGCCAGTGGCGTGGACATCGACGTGCGCCGTGACGAGCCCTATCTCGGGTACGCAGAACTGTTCGCCGAGGGCGGCCCCGGCCGCGTGGTGACGCGTTCGGCCGGCGACGCGGCGGCTCGGCTGCACGTGCTGGCCGAGCAGGTCGAGGTGGCGCTCGACCTGGCCGATGCGTGCCTGGACCGGTTGGCGTCAGTTCCTCCCGGCCCGGTCACGGCGCGGCTACCGAAGGTGGTTCGCGTCCCGGAAGGCGAGTGGTACCGCGCGACGGAGACCCCGCTCGGCATGGCCGGCTACTACCTGGTGTCCCGAGGCGACAAGACGCCCTGGCGGCTCAAGCTGCGCTCGGCGTCGTTCGGCAACGTCGCCGTGCTCGCCGAGCTGCTGGCCGGTTGTGAACTCAGCGACCTGCAGACCGTCGTGGGGTCGTGCTGCTTCGGGATCGGGGACGTGGACCGGTGAGCCCGCACGCACGCCAGTGTGCCGTCGGGCTGGCCGCCGCCTGCGCCCTCGGGCTGGCTGGATGTGGCGGCGGGGCGGCCGACACCCCAAGCACTGCGTCGACCGCGGCCCGGAGCGGCGCCAGCGCGACAGGGAAGGCAACGAGCAAAGCCACGACCAAGCCCAACGCGAAGGTCACCACGAGCACCCTCGGCCCGATGCCGCCGGTGCTCTCGTCCGGCCCCTCGAAAGTGGACGCCGCCTCCGTTGGGTCGGCGGCCGACCTGCCGCACGCCTTCCAGTGCCCGACCAATGTCGCCCCGATCCAGCTGCCTGCCTCGCCCACTGCTCCAGCCGGGGTGGTGTGCGCCAGCAACCTCGCCGGCGGGGAGGCGCTGTTCCTGTGGTACGTCGGCAACCCGGACGAGCGCTATCTGGCTCTGCAGACGGCGCTGGCCAAGGCCCGGTACGTCCACGGTGGCTCGACCTGGGTGGCCGGCGGCATGCTCAACGCGTCGATGGGTGACGTCGGCGGCGACGTCTACAAGTAGCTCGCTGCCACCCCGGCCGCTTGGAGGTATACGCGAGCGCTAACGCTCTCGGTTTTACCTCCACCACGGGGGGGTCGGCCGGTTGGAGGTGTCAACGTGCGCTAGAGCGCTCGGTTTTACCTCCACGCTCGGTTTTACCTCCGCCCCCGGGGGGGCGGCCGGTTGGAGGTGTCAACGTGCGCTAGAGCGCTCGGTTTTACCTCCACGCTCAGTTTTACCTCCGCCCCAATGGGACTCGGCCGGTTGGAGGTGTCAACGTGCGCTAGAGCGCTCGGTTTTACCTCCACGCTCGGTTTTACCTCCACGCTCAGTTTTACCTCCACGCTCGGGAGCCCGGTTGCCAGCGCGGCTAGACGCCCACGTCGTCGTCCTCGTCGTCGCGTTGGTCGCGCTGGTCCTCGTCCAGGCGGCACATCCGCTGCACGAGCAAGCCGCTCACGATCAACAGGCCCGACGCCACGAGCACCGCCGCGAGCGGAACCAGCCGCGCGCGCTGGGACTCGATGTCCAGGTCCGGCACGAGCAGCAGCACCTGCGCGGCATACCAGCCGATGAGCGCGGCCCCAGTGAGCGCAGCCGCCTGGGCGAGCACGAGGGTGCGCGCGGCGCGCAGCGGGCTGATCTTCGGCGAGGGTCGCCCGGAGCGCAGCCGCTTGACCGGAAGCCCGGCGAAGTACACGCCTACGGCCATGAAGACCAGCAGCAGCACCGCCGCCCATCCTGGTGGTGGCAGGGCGTTGCCCGCACCCTCGGCCACCCGAAGCAGAACAAGGGCCAGGGCGCCGACGACGAAGGCGACGACCAACAGGTGGCGCGCCCGGACTCCGTCACGGGTCACCACGGCGACCACCCGGCCGGTCCCGTGCGCACCCCACGCCGGTCGAGCCCGGCCAGGACCTCTGCGACGGGGCGCACCGGATCAGACGGCGAAGGGCCGAGCCGCAGGACGGCGTCCGGGTCGACCTGGGCCCACGGCACGAGCACAAACGCCCGCTGCGCGGCACGCGGGTGCGGCAGGAGCACGTCCGCGGCTGCGCTGCGCCGCTCGCTCGGGGTGCCGGGGACGCCGAACTGGATGAGGTCGAGGTCGAGCGCCCGGGCTGCCCATCGCTCGCTGCGTTCGCGTCCGTAGCGGTCTTCGACGGAATGCAGGGCGATGAGCAGCTGCTCGGGGCTCAAGGTGGTGGCTGCAAGGAGTATGCCGTTGAGGTAGTCCGGTTGTGCGGGTCCGCCGACCGGGTCTGTCTCCACCAGGTCCGAGACGGCGGTCACGGTCACTCCGGCGAGTGCTCGCAGGTCGGCGAGCGCCGCAGCGAGCGTCGCCTCTCGGTCGCCGAGGTTGGCGCCGAAGGCGATGACGACGGCTGTGCCGCGTTCGCGGCGGATGCGCACGGCGATGTCGCCGAAAGGGACCCCCACCGGGGCCTGCGGTTTGTGGACGGTCACTTCGACCGCATCGACGAGCGGGTCGGCGAGCAGGTCAGCAGCGATGACCTCGGCGAGGCGCTCGATGAGGTGGTACGCCTCCCCCTCGATGCGCTCCACGACCCGTGTCGCCACCCGGGCGTAGTTGACCGTGTCGTGCAGGGTGTCGCTCACGCCTGGGCGCCGCAGGTCCGCCTCGATCGCCACGTCGACGACGAAGCGCTGGCCGGCGCTGCGTTCCAGGGCCAGCACGCCGTGGTACCCGGTGGCCGCGACGCCGGCAACCGTGATCCGGTCGATGCTCACGCCGTGATCCTCGTGTGCGCCCGCACGGCCTCGACGACATCGAGTGCCCAGCGCGTCGAGGCGACGTCGTGGACCCGAACGGCCCAAACCCCGGCCAGCGCCGCAAGGACGCTCGTCGCCGCGGTCGCGTCGTCGCGCTCGAGGGGTGCCGCTGGAGGCCCGGATTCGGGGCGCCCGAGCCGGCCGAGGAAAGCCTTGCGCGAGGCTCCGATGAGCAGCGGGTGTCCCAGCCGTCGCAGCGCGTCGAGGTGGGCCAGCAAGGTCCAGTTGTGCTCGGCGGTCTTGGCGAAGCCCAGTCCGGGGTCCAGCACGAGACGATCGGGTGCGACGCCCGCCGCGACGGCGGCATCGCGGCGCTCGCCCAGCTCACGGCATACGTCGGCGACCACGTCCTCGTAAACCGCGCGAGAGTGCATGTCACCGCTGTGGCCGCGCCAGTGCATGGCCACATAGGGGACTGCACGCTCGGCGAGCAGCGGGAGCATGCCCGGGTCGGCCAGCCCGCCGCTGACGTCGTTGACCGCGGACGCGCCGCACCCGAGAGCCTCCGCCGCGACGTCGGCGCGCATCGTGTCGATGGCGACGATCGCCCCCTCGCGGGCCAGTGCCGCGACGACAGGCAGGACCCGGCGCAGCTCCTCCCCGACCGGGGGCCGCTGCGCTCCCGGGCGGGTGGACTCACCGCCGACATCGAGCAGGTCGGCACGGGCGGCGAGCAGCTCGCGGCCGTGCGCGACAGCGGCTTCCGGTTCGAACCAGGCTCCACCGTCGCTGAACGAGTCCGGGGTGACGTTGACGACCCCCATGACAAGCGTGCGGCTGCGCTCGCGCAGCAGGTCGCCTACCGCGGCCGAGGTCACCGTTTGCCGCCGAGGAGCAGCGACATCGCCTCGGCGCGGGTGGCTGGGTTGCGCAGCTGGCCGCGCACCGCGGATGTGATGGTTCGCGAGCCGGGCTTGCGTACGCCGCGCATGGACATGCACAGGTGCTCGCACTCGATGACGACGATGACGCCCTGGGCGTTGAGGTGCTTGACGAGGGCGTCGGCGATCTCGGTGGTCAGCTTCTCCTGCACCTGTAGCCGCCGGGCGAACAGGTCGACCAGCCGGGCGATCTTCGACAGGCCAGTCACCATCCCGGACGAGCACGGGATGTACCCGACGTGGGCGACCCCGTGGAACGGCACCAGGTGGTGCTCGCAGGTGCTGTAGACCTCGATGTCGCGCACGATGATCATCTCGTCGTGGTCGATGTCGAAGGTCCGCACGAGCAGCTCGGCCGGGTCCTGGTCCAGGCCGGCGAACATCTCCACGTACGAGCGAGCCACTCGAGCCGGGGTGTCGCGTAGCCCCTCCCGGTCGGGATCCTCCCCTATCGCGATGAGCAGCTCACGGACCGCCGCCTGCGCCCGGGCCAGGTCGACCGGCATACTCAGGGCCTGTCGCGGGGGGTGACCTGCTCGCCCGGAGGGACCTGGATGATCTCGGTCGTGGGGTCCTCGGCGTACGGGTTCGCGCCGGCCGACGCGGCCTGGTCGATCTTGCCCGCGAGGGCAGCGTCGTGGCTCGCTGAGCCGGGCGGGGGCATGAGCGGGTCACTGCCGTTGGTGAGGACCGCCTGCTCGGCGGGCGTCAGCACTGGCGGCCGGTCGCTGATCCCACGCGCCTCGCTGGACAGCCAGGTGGGCCGCAGCGGCCGCTTGACGATCGGGGAGAAGATCGCGGCGAGCTCTTTCGTGCCGAGCGTCTCCTTCTCAAGCAGTTCGAGGACGAGCCGGTCGAGCAGGTCGCGGTTGTCGTTGATGACGTGCCAGGCCTCGTCATGGGCGTTCTCGATGAGCTTGCGCACCTCGACGTCGACGATCCCGGCGATCTCCTCGGAGTAGTCGCGCTGGTGGCCCATGTCGCGCCCGAGGAACACCTCGCCGGTGCCCTGGCCGAGCTTGATCGCCCCAACCCGCTCGCTCATGCCGTACTCCATGACCATCTTGCGGGCCATCGTCGTGGCCTTCTCGATGTCGTTGGCGGCACCGGTCGTCGGATCGTGGAAGACCATCTCCTCGGCGACGCGGCCGCCGAGGGCGTAGGCGAGCTGGTCGAGGATCTCGTTGCGGGTGGTGGAGTACTTGTCGTCCTGCGGCATGACCATCGTGTAACCGAGGGCCCGCCCGCGCGGCAGGATGGTCACCTTGGTCACCGGGTCGGTGTGGTTGAGGGCCGCGGCGACGATCGCGTGCCCGCCCTCGTGGTATGCCGTGATCTTGCGTTCCTTGGCCGACATGATCCGGGTGCGCTTCTGCGGGCCGGCGACCACCCGGTCGATGGCCTCGTCGAGGGCAACATTGTCGATCTGGCGCTTGTTGAGGCGGGCGGTGAGCAGGGCGGCCTCGTTGAGGACGTTGGCCAGGTCGGCACCGGTGAAGCCGGGGGTGCGCCGCGCGACGGCGAGCAGGTCGACGTCGGGCGCCATCGGCTTGCCCTGCGCGTGCACCTCGAGAATGCGGTGCCGGCCGATCATGTCCGGCGAATCGACCGCGATCTGGCGGTCGAAGCGACC
>JBIOUP010000311.1:0-8280 GCA_044867305.1 Dermatophilaceae bacterium | reverse complement strand
GTCCGCACCCGCTGCGACGAGGTGGATGCTCAACGCGACGTCGAAGTCCTTGGCCTGGTCCCAGTTAGCGACGAGGCTGGTGGGGTTGCTGTCGAGGATCTGCCCCCCGTCACGCACACCGCCCACCACGAGCACGCCCTTGCCTAGGCCAGTCTTGATCACCCTCGAGTTCGGGCCACCGTTGCCGGACGCAGTCACAAGGATGACGCCCTTGTTCATGGCCCGGTTGTAGGCGGCCTGCAGGTCGTCGGCGTAGTAGTCGATCGCGACGGGGATGTGGATGATGTTGGCACCGTCAGCGACCGCACGGTCGATGAGGCCCGGCAGTGCCGGGGTGTAGCAGTCGAGGTTCTCGTGGGCATTCGGGTCGAGGGTGTTGAAGATGGCGTAGGTCCGTAAGGTCGCGCCAGGAGCGACCCCGTAGACGCCGACGCCGTTGGGCCCGTTGCCTTTGCCCGAGCCGACGAGCAGGGCGGCCATCGAGGTGGTGTGGAACGAGGTCTCGTTGAGCGGGCCGTCTGGAGTGGTCGGGCCGTACTCCCGGGTGAGCTCCCTGTCACAGGTGGTCGCGGTAGGCCGGACGTCCTGGCCTTGCAGCTCGGGTATGCCCGGGTAGATCGGGCCGTCAACCAAGGCGATGTTCACGCCTTTGCCGGTTATGCCCTCAGCGTGCCAGGACCGCAGCCTGGTGGCGTCGATCCACCACTGGCCCTTCTGCCAGTCAGCGAGGGACCCGGCGGCAACCCCTGCTGGCGGCCCGACAACCGCTGATGCAGCGTCGGTCGTGACGGCACCAGCGGGGCAGCTCGCGGGGATCACAACAGCGCCGGACACCATGGCAATAACCAGCGCCCAGCCGATGCGTCGCAGCATGTCGGGTTCGCAACTAGCTGGTCCGGCTGGTGCCACTTGTGCTCGCGCGATCGTGCTCAATCGCCCGCAGCATGGGATCCGCAGTCGTCGCGCAGGTCATGGGTCCTCCTTGCAGCCCCTGCCGCCCACATCAGGAGGCAGTCTCACATACGCCCAGGGCAGCCTGAACCACTATGAGTCTGAGCGGCGCGGATATCACAGAGACGTCCGAGTCGAGTTGACCAGCAGGGCTCAGCGCAGCTCTCGCTTGAGCACCTTTCCGCTCGCGGTCCTGGGTAGGTCACTCACGATGTCGACCGCGCGCGGCACCTTGAACGTGGCCAGGTGAGGCCGGCACCACTGGATGAGCTCTTGTTCGGTGACCTTCGCGTCCGGCCGCAGGATGACCACCGCCTTCACGCTCTCGCTCCGGTAGGCGTCGGGTATGCCGATGACGGCAGCTTCCATGACCGCGGGGTGGGTGAGCAGCACCTGCTCGACCTCGCCAGGCCAGACCTTGAACCCCGAGGCGATGATCATGTCCTTCTTGCGGTCGACGCAGTAGAGCATCCCCTCCTCGTCGACGAAACCGATGTCTCCCGTGGCAAACCAGCCGTCGTGGATCGCGTTCGCCGTCTCGGCTGGGTTGTGCCAGTAGCCCGGCGTCACGCAGGGACCCTTGACGACGATCTCGCCGCGCTCACCCAGCGGGAGGTCCTGGCCGTCGTCGCCGATGATGCGCACGTCCATGCCGGGCAGCGGCACGCCGTTGCTCAGCGCCTGCGACGCCTCGTCCAACCGAGCCCTCCGCCCGGGTATCGCGAAGACGCACGCACCGGCCGTCTCTGTCAGCCCGTAGCCGTTGTTCACATACCTGCCGAAGCGCTCGAGGAACCGGTCGACGACCGCGGGAGGGAGCACCGCCCCACCGGCATACAACAGGTCAACCGGCGCGAACGCTTCCGGCGAGGCGCCCGGCACCGCCATGAGCGCGGTGTACACCGTTGGAGGGCAGACAATGAAGCGTGGCCGGTGCTCGGCAAGGTGCTCGAGCATGACGTCAGGGATGGTCCGATAGGGCAGCACCAGGGTCCCCGCCAGGTGCAGCATGTGCGCCACCTGCAGCACCAGCCCGACGACGTGGAACAGCGGCGCGGTTCCGTAGATGACCCAGCCCGGCTGCGTACCTAGCCACTGCGAGTTCAGCGCGATCGTCGTGGCGATGTTCGCATGGGTGAGCATCGCGCCCTTGGCGGGGCCGGTGGTCCCCGACGTGTAGCACAGCACCGCGACGTCCTCAGGAGCGGGCTGGTATGCCGGGCAGGCGTCCCCGGCGTGCGCCCAGGCCGCCGTCATGAAGTCGTCAGTGCCCGCTACGGGCTCGTCGGTGAGGTCTGCGAAAACCCGCGGGTCGGCGTCGGCGATGACGTCGATCTCGCTCGTGGTCACCGACACGAGCACGGCACCCTCTACCACGGAGCGGGCCAACGTGTTTCGGTAGCCCTGTTGGGACGCGACGAGCGCTACCGCGCCGCTGTCTCGCAGCAGGTGAGCCGCCTCCGCCTGGCGGTACATCGGGTTCATCGTGACGAGGATGGCGCCCAGCTTCCACACACCGAGCGCAGCGACGACGAAGTGCGGCGAGGTCTGCAGTGCCACCGCGACGCGGTCTCCCCGCTGCACCCCTTTGGTGGCCAGGTAGGCGGCGAAACCGCTTGACAGCCGGGCAAGCTCGGCGTGCGTTGCCGTCCAGCCGTAGTACGTGAGGGCCACTCGGTCCGGAGCCGACTCAGCTGCTGCGGCTGCCATGGTGACCAGGTCAGGATGGGCCGCTACCGGCCCGAGGCCGCGCTCGGCATACCAGCGGGACCAGGGCCGATCGACCGCTGGCGGCGAACCATCAGGGGTTCTCACGGCCCGCCTCTACCGCACGATGTGCCCGCCACAGCGTACGAGTATGCCGCGCTACCCCGGACGGATGGTGACCTCCCAGCTGGGCAACAGGTCCATGTGTCTGGCGTGGCAGGTGAGCCGGGCAGCCTGCTCGCTCGCTGCGGTTGTCACCGCGACTGTCCAGGGGATGCCTTCGGCATCGAGTCGAACCGTGGTCGTCGATCCTTCTCGGTGGGCGCGCAGCGGGACCACCGCGCGGATCCGGTCCTCCCCGAGGCGCCGGCGAAGGGTGATCTCGGCAACCTGTACCGCGACCGGCTGGGCCGTCCAGCCGCGTAGGTGCACCAGATCGAGCCGGCCTGCACGATGGCCCGCGACCAGCCGTGCGGCCTGCTCTGCGTCGACGCGCCCGTAGTAGATCCCCTCAGGCAGCACCAAGAGGTTGCCGGCGAAACGGTCCCCGCCGATGTGGGAACACTCCCAGGTGTGCTGCGGCTCGGCGGCAGCCATCGCGGCGGCCACCGGCCGACCCCATTCGGCGCAGCATGGATCATGTCGGCCGTGAGTGCATACGGCGAAGACCGGTTCCTCGAGGCGGGTCAGCCCCACGGATCGGCCGGCGCTCAGGGCTGCCAGGTCGAGGTCGAGGATCTCTGCCCAGCCGGACAACACCCCGTGTTCTGACCACGCCTGGTCGCGACGGACGTGGCTGGCCAGGATCCGAATCGCCCCCGGTTCGGCCCGGCGCTGGCCGTGTCGACGCACGAGCAGGGGACGAACCCCGGCGTGTTTAGCCCGGCGCGCCAGCTCGCGGCCTAGCCCATCGGGCAGCCGCGCGTCACGAAGCGCCGAGCGGCCCCAGGGCCCAGGGTGCTCGACAAGCAGAAAGGCGCGCACCGTCGACGCGGTGCCGGCCAGGTCGTCCGAGCGTGACCTGCTCGCCGCGCTGCACCGGAAGGCTGCACTCATTCGGTGAGCTCGAGCACCCCCTCGCGTACCAGCCGTCGGCAGAGCACGAGACGACCGTCCCGGTCGAGCCAGTTGGCCAAGTCTGCGGGGGTGAGCACGTCAGCGTCCGCGAGCGCCTCGACCGCAGGACGGATCCGCACGGGCACCCGAAGCATCCGGTCGCCCAGCAGCAGCGCGAGCTTGTCGCCCTCCGGCACGATGGTCAGCGGCCGCCCCGCACGGCGTCGTAAGGGGGTGTCGTCATCCAGCGCGCCGAGCCGCACCCGATCGCGCAGGCCACCCCGCAGTCGAGGCGCACGGCCAGTGAGGAACGCCCGGATGTGTTCGTCGACAAGTGCCCCCGGGTCCAGCTCATCCAGCGCGTCGGTCAGCGCGGCCAGCCGGGTCGCCAACCCGTCCCGCAGGCTGGTGGGGTCGTGCAGGTATGCCGCAGGCAGGCGCGCGGTCCGGGCGGTCTGGTCGACGCGCTTGGCCGCCAACCGGACCGCGAGATCGACCAGCTGACCCCAGCTGATCTGGTTGACCCCGATCGTCACGTGCAACGACACCTCGTGCTGGGCCCGGGCCGCGTGTGGGACGCCGGCCGGAAGATACTCGGACACCCCGGGTTCGAAAACCACGTCGACCGGTGGGCGATCCTCGTCAGCGGCTGCCCAGATCTGCCATCGCTTCGTGCCCGCGGTCTGCACAACGAAGACGTCGTGGGTGTCGACGTGCCGAGCAAAGCCCTGCGAGCCGGCTGGGGTGAGGTAGGCGTTGGCCTGGCAAGGGTGGCCGAGCTCGAGCTCGAGGTCGGCGACCACGTCGCTCAACGGGGCGTGGTACCTGTGCAGGCCCTGCAGCACCACAGTCGCGCCCTCGTCGAACAGCCGCAACGCCGACCGGGGATCCAACAGGCCAGTCAGCGGCAGCCCGGCGATGTTCGCCGACCGGGTGACCCGATGTTGTGGGACAACCCGCCCGTCCTGCACCAGCCGCACGGCGGGTGCTCTCAGCGCAGTCGAGGTCAGCAGCCGATCCACGTCGTCAAGGGTGAGCAGCGAGGTGAGGGCCTGGCGGTCGCCACAGTGGCGGTGCCGCCGGGTCCCCCACGCCGTTGCCGCGAAGCTGTCCGGGTCTCCGGCGAGCAGGCGGAGGGCCGGCACTCAGGCGTCCGTGCCGTCCGCATCTCCACCGTCCGTGCCGTCCGCATCTCCACCGTCGGTGCCGTCGGCGTCTCCGGAGTCGGTGCCATCGGCGTCTCCGGAGTCGGTGCCATCGGCGTCGGCCGTGTCGGTGCCGTCCGCGTCTGCCGACGCGGAGGTGCCCACTGGCCCAGTGCCCTCGATCTCATCGTCGGACAGGGACAGCGCGTCGTTCTCGTTCACTCGAGCTCCTTCGGATCGATCGGCCACCACACCGGTGACCACAGCAGAAGTATCCGTGCCCGGCATACTGGGGCGTCAAACGGGTCGCCGCACACCGGGAGAGCGGGCCCGACGAGCGGCCGATGGCATGGCCGTTGGCCGGTGGCGCCGTCGCTGCTGCCCACGGCATAGTGAGCAGGGCGCCCGGCCGTGGGTGCCTGACCGGCATACCCTGCGGTTCGAACAGAGCCGAGAGCAACCACGAGCCGCCGACCCGGCGAGGAGGCACCATGACGTCCAGCGAGATCCTCTGGACACCCTCGACTGAGCGCAGCGAGGCGGCGCGGATCACCGCCTTCCAGCATTGGCTGCGGGACACCGGAGCCGCCGCGTTCGAGTCCTACGACGAGCTGTGGCGCTGGTCGGTGGGCGACCTGGCCGGTTTCTGGGGCGCGATCTGGGAGTACTTCGGCGTGCGGGCCTACCAGCCCTACGACGCCGTGCTGGGCCGGCGCGCGATGCCGGGCGCCGAGTGGTTCCCAGGGGCGCGACTGAACTACGCCGAGCACGCCTTGACCCGCGACGACGACGAGCCGGCGATCCTCTTCGCGAGGGAGGATGGTCAGGAGCGGTCCTTGACCTTCGTTGAGCTTCGGGCGGCGGTCGCCGCGGCCGCCGCGGGACTGCGCCGGCTTGGGGTCCGGCGCGGAGACCGGGTCGCCGGTGTTCTGCCCAACGCGCCCGAGACGGTCATCGCCTTTCTGGCGACGGTCAGCCTGGGCGCCATCTGGTCGAGCTGTTCGCCGGACTTCGGGGAGCGGGCCGTGGCCGAGCGGTTCGCCCAGATCGAGCCGACCGTGCTGCTGGCCGTGGACGGGTACCGCTACAACGGCAAGGGTTTCGACATCCGCTCGACCGTGTCGGACCTGCGCAAGGAGCTTCCGGGGCTGAAGGCGACATGCTCATCCCGTACCTCGATGAGACGGCGGCTCTGGCCGACTCGCTGTCGTGGGCGCAGCTGCTCGCCGAGCCGGCCGAGCTGCAGTTCGAGCCGGTGCCGGCCCAGCACCCGCTGTGGGTTCTCTACTCTTCCGGCACGACCGGGCTGCCGAAGGCGATCGTGCACGGACACGGCGGGATGCTTGTCGAGCACCTCAAGGCGGTCTCGTTGCACATGGACGTCGGGCGGGGGGACCGGTTCTTCTGGTTCACCACCACGGGCTGGATGATGTGGAACTTCCTCGTGGGTGGCCTGCTGGTGGGCAGCACGATCGTGCTCTTCGACGGCTCACCGGCATACCCCGACCTCGGCGCGCTGTGGCGCCTTGCCGAGAAGCACCGGATCAGCTGCTTCGGCACGTCGGCGCCGTTCCTGCTGTCCTGCCTGAAGGCCGGAATGCGGCCGGGTGAAGACGCCGACCTCAGTGCGCTTCGGACGATCGGCTCGACTGGGGCGCCCCTTCCTCCGGAAGGCTTCCGCTTTGTCTACGACGCCATCGGTCCCGATGTGCTGCTGGCCTCGATCAGCGGCGGCACAGATGTGTGCACAGCCTTCGTCGGTGGGGTGCCGATCCTGCCCGTCTACGAAGGGGAGATTCAGTGCCGGCTGCTCGGGGCCAAGGTCGAGGCCTTCGACCCGGCGGGGCGCTCGCTCGTCGACGAGGTGGGTGAGCTCGTTGTCACGGAGCCGATGCCATGTATGCCGGTCGCTTTCTGGAACGACCCCGACGGGGCCCGTCTGCGCGCGGCATACTTCCAGGACTACCCGGGCGTGTGGCGGCACGGTGACTGGGTCCGCATCACGCCGCGCGGCACCGTCGTGATCAGCGGGCGCAGCGACTCCACCCTCAACCGGGGCGGCGTGCGGATGGGGACCGCGGAGTTCTACTCGGTCGTGGAGGAGCTGCCCGAGATCGCTGACTCGCTGGTGGTCGACACCGGCGACCTGCTGCTGTTCGTCGTCCCCGCGAGTGGTGTCGAGCTGGATGCTGACCTGGAGGGTAAGTTGCGCACGGCAATTCGCACTGGCCTGTCCCCGAGGCATGTGCCGGACCGGATCATGGCGGTGCCCGCGGTGCCGCGAACCCTCAACGGCAAGAAGTGCGAGGTGCCGGTCAAACGCATCCTGTCAGGAGTCCCCGCCGAGAAGGCGGTTGCCCGCGACTCGCTCGCCGACTCGGGTGCCCTCGAGCCGTTTCTTGCGATGGCGCAGGACGACGGCTAGGTAAGGCCCTCGGCCAGGCGTAGCACGGCTTCGGCGACGACGGGCCCGAACATGACCTCGTCGTTGTGCCCCGCTCCGGGCAAGACGAGCTCCTCGTAGAGGTTGCCCACGCCCGCAGCAACCCTGGCGCTGGAAGCGGTGGGCACCACCTCGTCGGCGTCGCCGCGGATGACGGTCACCGGGATGTCGCTGTCCTTGAGCAGATCCAGCACCGGGAAACGGTCGGGCGTCAGCAAGGCAAGCGGTCCCAGCATGTCCCGCGCGATGTCGACCAGCGACGTGAACGGGGAACGCAGGACCACGCCGGCCGGCTTGTCTGTCGTGGTGAGGCGGGCGACCACGCCACTGCCCAATGACTCACCCAGGTAGATCGTGTGCCGGTGGTCGAACCCCTCGGCGCGCAGGAGCGTCACCGCGGCCCGAGCATCAGCGGCCAGCGCCGTCTCCGAAGGCTCGCCAGCATTGCCCCCATACCCTCGGTAGTCGATGGCCAGCACCGTGAAGCCACGCGCCGCGAGCTGCGCCACCAAGCCCGCCCGGCCTTCCCGGTTACCGCCGTTGCCCGGCGCGTAAAGCACGGCGATCCCCCGATCGGCTGGCAGCGGGGGGATGAGCCAGGCACCCAGCGTCAACCCGTCTTCGGTGTGCAGCTGGACGTCGCGGCCGCCCGGAAACCACCGTCGGGCCGAGCCGACCGGTGTGGTGTCGGGGAAGTAGATGAACCGGCGCTGCATCCCGGTGACCAGCCGCACCGAACCTCCTGCGTGAGTCTGCTGCCCTGACGCGCCGCGCCCGGCCAGCGGTGGCTGTCGGCACCGCGCGATCCGCGGGCGGGCGACCACCGCCAACGTACCTCGTCGCCGTGGGAAGGTTCCGGTGCAGGGCCGTTGCCGGGTCGATCGCGGTCGATCCGTGCCGGCGAACCACCAGACAGAGTTTCGGACGTTGGCCGGATACCAGGGCGGTCCAAGCAGTCTGACGAATGGGTGTCGGTGG
>JBIOUP010000310.1:0-9297 GCA_044867305.1 Dermatophilaceae bacterium | reverse complement strand
TGGCGGCGGTTGTCGCCCGAAGGCGGCAGCTATGTCTGCCGCCGGCGGTCAGATCTGCCGCGTTGGCTTGGATCTGCCGCGTTGGCTTGGATCTGCCGCGCTGCGTCGAATTTGCCGACGTGCCAACGCCAGCGCCGGCGTCGGCGGCCGGCCACGTTCGCCGCAGCTACACGGCGTGGCCGAGGTGAGCCAACGCCTGGCGGACCAGGACCCCGTGGCCACCGTCCATCTCACCCGACAGGGCCAGCATGGTGGCCTCCTCGGCCGTCACCCAGGCCAGTCCGAGCGAGTCGGCTTGGGGCGAGGCGTCGCCGTCCACGGTGACGACGAAGGCCAGCGACACCGCGTGCTGGCGGGGATCGTGAAAGGGCGTGACACCCGGGGTCGGGAAGTACTCAGCGACGGTGAACGGCTGCGGAGACAACGGGATTCGCGGCATCGCCAGGGGCCCGAGGTCCTTCTCCAGATGGCGCAGCAGCGCGTCGCGGATGCGTTCGTGGTAGAGCACGCGACCGGACACGAGCTCGTGGTTGATCTCACCCTCGGGCGAGACGCGCAGCAGCAGACCGATGGAGGTGACAACACCGCGGTCGTCGACCCGGACGGGCACCGCATTGACGTAGAGGATGGGCACGCGCTGCCGGGCGTCCTGCAGCTGTTCACGGCTGAGCCACCCGCTGCGCGTGTGCGTCTCCGTCATGGGCCCGATTCTGTCAGTCCAGGCAGGGTCAGTCTGCGCCCGCCAGGTTGGCGACGGCCTCACCGATCCGGTGCAGGTCCCCGCGCACCAGGTGCCGGGCCGACGGGTCGGCCGCTTCGTCCCAGCGGGCGATGACGGCATACGCAAGATCGGTGCGTCCGCCGACGATGCCGACGTCCGCGCGCGTGCCGCTCTCGCTACCGGTCTTGTTCCATAGCCGCAAACCGTGGTCGGCACCCGGATGCGAGAGCGGGTCGACCCCGAGCGGCTCGGCCACCATTGACGTGTCGGTGTTCAGGCTCAGCCACCGCAGCATCTGTCGGCGCACCGAGGGGGACATGTCGTGCCCGGTCCAGACCCCCTCCAGGATGTCGACCCACTCGCGAGCCGAGCCCACACTCAACGTCACGGGGTCGCGAGGGCCGCGGTGGTCACGCACGATGTCCAGCAAGGCGGTGCGGCGCGCGCCCAGCCGCTCGCTGCGCTCCTGGACCGCGGTCAGGCCCACCCTGCTGAGCAGCACGTTCGTGGCCAGGTTGTCGTTCACCGCCGCGACCAGGGTGGCCGCGTCGGCAACGGTGAGCTTCTCCACGGACAGGTGCTGCCACAGCCCGGAGTCGGCAACCGCCGGACTGACCGAGCGGTGCAACAGCTCGTCCGCAGCAAGGTCCCCCGAGTGCAGCCGGAAGGCCACCTCGGCCAGGACGAAGATCTTGGCGACGCTGGCCGTGGGCAGGACCCGCCCCGGAGTCACGCCCATGAGGTCGGTCTTCGAGCGCAGGTCGCGAATCAGCACGGACCAGGTGGCGCGGCCCTCGCTGGCCAGCTCGAGCGCCCCCGCGTGCGGCTTGGCCATGACGTCTCTCCTAGTACACCTTGCCCGGGTTCATGACGCCGAGCGGGTCGAAAACTGCCTTGATCGCACGTTGCCGGGACAGTTCGGCCTCTCCCAGCTCGTCGGTCAAGTACGCGCGTTTGGTGACGCCCACGCCATGCTCGCCGGTGATCGTGCCCCCGTACGACAACGCGGCGAGCAGGACCTCACCCAGGGCTGCCTCGGCGCGGTGCAGGCTCGCCGGGTCCGTTCGGTCGAAGAACAACGCCGGGTGCAGGTTCCCGTCCCCCCCATGTCCGCCCCAGGCGATCTCGACGCCGGTGCGCTCGGAGATCCGTTGCCCCTCGCGTACCAAGTCGCCGAGGCGGCTCACCGGCACGCAGGTGTCTTCGGCGAGCCGGGCGCCGCGCGCGTCCAGGGCGTACCCGAGCATGCGTCGGCCGGCCATGAGGGCGTCGGCCTCCCAGCGGTCGTCAGCGACGGCGACGTCGTCGGCACCGGCGGCGGCGAGCAGCTCGGCATACCGCGTGACATCCTCGCGGGTGTGCCCGGGCCGGTCGGACTGCACGAGCAGGACGGCCTCGCAGTCGGGCGGGAAGCCGAAGTCGCCGACCAGCTGGATGGCCTGGATCGCCATCCGGTCGAGGAACTCCAGCAGGCACGGCCGGTGTGGGTCGGCGCGCAGCGCGAGGATGCCGTGCACCGCCTGCTCGAGCGAATCGAAGGTCGCGAGGGCGGTGAGCGGCGGCTCGGGCAGCGGGACCAGATGCACTACTGCGGAGGTGACCACGCCGAGGGTGCCCTCGGAGCCGACGAACAGCCCGGTGAGGTCATAGCCGGCGACCCCCTTGGCCGTCCGGTGCCCGGTGCGGATGACCTCGCCGCCAGGCAGCACCACCTCGAGCGCCTTGACGTAGTGCGACGTCACGCCGTACTTGATGCAGCACAGCCCGCCGGCGTTGGTCGCGATGTTGCCCCCGACGGTGCACGTCTCGGCCGACGCCGGGTCGGGCGGGTAGTACAGGCCGGCCTCCGCCACCGCGGTCTTGAGTGCGAGCGTCACCACGCCAGGCCCGACCACGGCGTGCGACTCGACCTGGTCGATGTCGATGCCGGTGAGCCCCTCGACGTTGAGGACGATGCACCCTTCGGTCGCCACTGCGGCACCGGTCAGGCTGGTCCGCGCCGCCTGTGGCACGACCGGTATGCCGTGCGCTTGCGCCTCCTGCAGCACGGCGACGACGTCGTCGCGGTCGCGGGCCCGCACGACGGTGAAGTCCGAGGGCGCGACCGCTCCCTCGGACTCGTCCAGCGCATACGTCAGCGCGATGTCACGGTCGCTGACGAGGGCGTCCGGGGCAAGTCCCGGGATGGTGCCGATCGGCATGGTTCCGACTGTACGCGCCGGCCGTGCCGCTGCAGCGGCAATCGCATTCGGCGCCCTGACCCGGTCCCCGTAGACTCGATGGTCGCCTAACCAAGCCGCAGGAGAGCAGACCCGTGACCTACCCGAAGGTCTCCACCGACCCGGACGCCCGGGGCGTGCCATCGACGCCGCGCTTCCCGGAGATCGAGGAGCGGGTGCTCGCGTACTGGGCGCAGGACGGCACCTTCCAGGCGTCGGTCGACGCGCGCGAGCCCGGCGAGAACGGCTCGAACGAGTTCGTCTTCTACGACGGGCCACCGTTCGCCAACGGGCTGCCGCACTACGGCCACCTTCTGACCGGGTACGTCAAGGACATCGTGCCGCGCTTCGAGACCATGCGCGGGCGGCGCGTCGAGCGGCGCTTCGGCTGGGACACCCACGGCCTGCCGGCCGAGCTCGAGGCCCAGCGCCAGCTGGGGCTGAAGACCAAGCAGGACATCCTCGACCTCGGGATCGAGCCGTTCAACGCCAAGTGCCGCGAGTCGGTGCTCACCTACACCAAGGAATGGCGCGAGTACGTCACCCGCCAGGCCCGCTGGGTGGACTTCGACAACGACTACAAGACCATGAACCCCGAGTTCATGGAGTCGGTCATCTGGGCCTTCAGGCAGCTGTGGGACAAGGGCCTGGTCTACGAGGGGTTCCGGATTCTGCCGTACTGCTGGAACGACCAGACGCCGCTGTCCAACCACGAGCTGCGCATGGACGACGACATCTACCAGAACCGCCAGGACCCCGCCATCACGGTGGGCTTCCGGCTGGAGACCGGCGAGCTGGCGCTCATCTGGACGACGACCCCGTGGACCCTGCCGTCGAACATGGGCCTGGCGGTCCATCCCGACATCGACTACGTCGTCGTCGACGGCGACCGCGACGGCGGCACCGACCGCTACTTGCTCGCCGAGGCGCGGCTGCCGGCATACCTGCGCGAGCTTGGCCCAGACGCGGCCGAGCGGATCGTCGCGCGGGTCAAGGGGTCCGAGCTCGTAGGCCGCTCCTACACCGCGCCCTTCACCTACTACGCCGGGTATGCCGGTGCCCACCGGGTGCTGCCTGCGGACTTCGTCACGACCGAGGAGGGCACCGGCCTGGTGCACATGTCGCCGGGCTTCGGCGAGGACGACAAGCTCACCCTCGACGCTGCCGGCGTCGAGACGGTCGTGCCGGTCGGGCCGGACGGGCGGTTCATCCGGCCGGTCACCGACTACGAGGGGATGCACGTCTTCGACGCCAACCCGCACGTCATCGACCACCTGAAGGCGCGCACCCGCCTCGACCGCGGTGTGGGGGGCGGCGACCTGGGCTCGACCAGCGAGGGCACCGTGCTTGTGCGGCACGAGACGTACGACCACGCCTACCCGCACTGCTGGCGCTGCCGCGAGCCGCTCATCTACATGGCGGTGTCCTCGTGGTTCGTGGCGGTCACCAAGGTCAAGGACCGCATGCTCGAGCTCAACCAGCAGATCGAGTGGACGCCCGAGCATGTCAAAGACGGCCAGTTCGGCAAATGGCTGGAGAACGCCCGCGACTGGTCGATCTCGCGGAACCGCTTCTGGGGCCGCCCGATCCCGGTGTGGAAGTCGGACAACCCGGCATACCCGAGGGTCGACGTCTACGGCTCGTTCGCCGAGCTGGAAAAGGACTTCGGTGTCGAGGTCACCGACCTGCACCGGCCCTACGTCGACCGGCTGACCCGGCCCAACCCCGACGACCCGACCGGTCAGTCGACCATGCGCCGAGTCGAGGACGTGCTCGACGTGTGGTTCGACTCGGGGTCGATGTCGTTCGCCCAGGTGCACTACCCGTTCGAGAACGCCGACTGGTTCGAGCACCACTTCCCGGGCGACTTCATCGTCGAGTACATCGGCCAGACTCGCGGCTGGTTCTACACCATGCACATCCTGGCCACCGCCATCTTCGACCGTCCGGCGTTCTCGGCCTGCGTCAGCCACGGCATCGTCCTGGGCAGCGACGGGCAGAAGATGAGCAAGTCGCTGCGCAACTACCCCGACGTGTCCGAGGTGTTCGACCGCGACGGCGCCGACGCGATGCGCTGGTTTCTCATGGCCAGCCCGATCCTGCGCGGCGGCAACCTCGTCGTCACGGAGCAGGGCATCCGCGACGGCGTGCGCCAGGTGATGATCCCGCTGTGGAACGCGTGGTACTTCTTCGCCCTGTACGCCAACGCCGCTGCGGGCGGGGAAGGGTATGCCGCGCAGCCCTCCACCGCGTCGACGGACGTGCTGGACCGCTACCTGCTGGCCAAGCTGCGCGAGTTCGTCGAGGCAATCTCGGCCCAGCTCGACGCGTTCGAGATCGCCGACGCGTGCGACAGCATGCGCACCTTCCTCGACGTGCTGACCAACTGGTACATCCGCCGGTCCCGAGACCGGTTCTGGGACACCGACAACGCCCTGAGCCCGTCGACGACGAACGCCTTCGACACGCTCTACACCACGCTGGAGGTCGTCACGCGGGCGGTCGCGCCACTGCTGCCGCTGACCACGGAGGAGATCTGGCGCGGTCTCACCGGCGGCCGCTCCGTGCACCTCACCGACTGGCCCGACGCCTCGGCGCTGCCGGCGGATCCGGACCTGGTCGCCGCCATGGACCACGCCCGTGACGTCTGCTCCACGGCACTCGGGCTACGCAAGTCCCATGGGCTGCGCTCCCGCCTGCCGCTCGCCGAGCTCACCGTCGTCACGGCATACCCGCAGCAGTTCGAGCCGTTCCTTGCCGTCATCAGCGACGAGGTCAATGTGCGAACGGTGACGGTGCGTGACCTCGAGGCCGCCGAGGAGTCCGACCTGGGGGTCACCAGGCGGCTGACCGTCAACGCTCGGGTAGCCGGACCGCGTCTGGGCAAAGACGTTCAGGTCGCGATCAGGGCGGCCAAGTCAGGTGACTGGGCGCTGGCCGACGACGGCGAGGTCACGTCCGGCGGGATCCCGCTGCGGGAGGGCGAGTACGTCCTCGAGACGGTCGTCGCCGGCGCAGCCGACGGGAAGGAACACGCCGTCGCCGTCCTGCCAGGAGGGGGGTTCGTGCTCCTTGACACCCGAGTGACGCCGGAGCTCGCCGCTGAGGGGCTGGCCAACGACCTCATCCGGGCCGTGCAGCAGGCTCGGCGGGAGGCCGGGTTGCACATCTCCGACCGGATCACGCTCACGTTGTCGCTGACCGACGCGGTACGCGCCGCGCTCGACGCGCACCGCGACCGGGTGTGCACCGAGACGCTCACCGAGGCGTTCGTGCTGGATCGTGAGCTGCCGGGCGCGGTCGCCGCAGTGGTCGGCGGCGAGCCGGTGGGCATCAGCGTGGAGAAGCGCCGGTGACCCCGGCCGACCTCACCGCACGGCTGGCCGAGGTCGAGCTGGCCATCCTGGCCCGGGCGCCTGAGAACGACGTCGACCCGACCCTGGACCAGATCTGTGCGGTGATGGAGCTGCTGGGCGACCCGCAACACGCCTTCCCGGTCATCCATGTGACCGGCACGAACGGCAAGACCTCGACGGTGCGTCTCATCGAGTCCGTATGCCGTGAGCTCGGCTTGACCACCGGCCGGTTCACCTCACCGCACCTGCACAGCATGCGCGAGCGGATTTGTATTGGGGGAGAGCCGATCTCAGGCGACGACTTTGTGGCAGCCTACGACGAGGCCATCACCTTCATCGAGCTGGTCGAGGCGCGCGACGGGGTCCGGATGAACTTCTTCCAGACCCTGGTCGCGATGGCCTACGTCGCCTTCGCCGACGCTCCCGTCCACGTCGCCATCGTCGAGGTGGGGCTCGGGGGGTCGTGGGACGCCACGAACATCGCGGACGGTCAGGTTGCCGTCATCACGCCCGTCGACCTCGACCACACCCGGTTGCTGGGCTCAACCATCGAGGAGATCGCCACCGAGAAGGCGGGGATCATCAAGCCGGGCGCGATCGCGGTGTCAGGCGTGCAGGACCCGTCCGTCGGGACGATCCTCGCCGAGCGAGCCGAACAGGTGGGTGCCAGGATCGCTTTCGAAGGCATCGACTTCGGCGTGACGGCTCGCGACGTCGCGGTGGGGGGTCAACACCTTTCTCTGCGTGGCCTGGCAGGGGAGTACGACGACATCTTCCTGCCGTTGCACGGCGAGCACATGGCCAGCAACGCCGCTGTCGCCGTCGCGGCGGTCGAGGCGTTCCTCGGGGGTGGCGAGCGGCGTCTGGACCCCGACGTCGTGCGTGCCGGCCTCGCGGCCAGCACCTCGCCGGGTCGGCTGGAAGTCGTGCGACGCTCGCCCACGATTCTCGTCGACGCGGCGCACAACCCACACGGGATGCGGGCGTTGGGCGCCGCGCTCACCGACGCCTTTACCTTCACGACGCTCGTCGGTGTGGTGGCCATCTTCTCCGACAAGCCGGTCGCGGAGATGCTCGAGGAGCTCGAACCGGTCCTGGACCATGTTGTCGTCACGCGCAACTCCTCGCCTCGCTCCACGTCGCCACGCGAGCTGGGAGACGTCGCTGTCGAGGTCTTCGGCGAGCGCCGAGTCCGGGTCGTCGACTCCTTGCCGGACGCTGTCGAAGAGGCGGTCACCCTCGCGGAGGCCGACGGTCTCGGGGGCGGCGTCATCGCGACCGGGTCGGTCATCACGGCGGCCGACGTGCGCCGGTTGCTGGGGCTGGGCTCGGCATGACGGGCCTGGTCTTCTTCGGGCGCACCGGCAAGTTCACCTGGCGGATGTGCGCCACCGTGCTTGCCGGACAGTCGATCGCGGTCTTCTTCGGCGCGCTCGTCGCGCGCGGCGTGAGCCTGGCCCAGAGCAGCGGCCCGGCGACGGCATACCTCATCGTCGGCTCGGCGCTCGCGGTGCTGTGCATCGTCGCGGCCGGCCTGATGCGCACTCCGGTCGGCGTCACGTTGGGCTGGCTTCTCCAGGTGGCGACACTCGCGAGCGCCGTGGTCGTGCCGCTCATGGGCGTTGTTGCGGTGATCTTCACCGCCCTGTGGGTGACCTGTCTCGTGCAAGGCACCCGGATCGACACCGCGCAGGAACGGTGGGCAGCGCAGGCCGGGCAGGAGCAGCCGCCTGACTAGGCTGGCCTCGTGGCGACGACGGAACGGACCCTGGTCCTGGTCAAACCCGACGCCTTCGCCCGGGGTCTCACCGGGGAGGTGCTGCGCCGGATCGAGGCCAAGGGGTATGTCCTGGTGGCGCTCGAGGTCCGTACGCCGACCCGGGACATGCTCTCGGAGCATTACGCCGAGCACGTCGGCAAGCCGTTCTACGAGACGCTGCTGGAGTTCATGAGCTCAGGTCCCGTGACGGCGGCTGTCGTCGAAGGAGTGCGGTGCATCGAGGGCTTCCGCTCCCTCGCCGGACCGACCGACCCGACCGTTGCGCCCCCTGGCTCCATCCGCGGCGACCTGGGGCGTGACTGGGGCCACGGATCGGCCCAGAACATCGTGCACGGGTCCGACTCGCCCGAGTCGGCCGAGCGTGAGATCCGGATCTGGTTCCCATACCTTTGACGCGCCGTAGGGCCGGGGGCGTGGCTTCGGGAGAATGGCTCGGTGAGACCCGGGATCTTCACCGACCGCACCGTCGACGAGCTGATGGACCGCGCCTGGTCCCGCAGCCGGCTGTCGGTGCGGGGCCGCTGGGAGCGGTTGGCAGCCAAGTCGTGGCACGTGCTGCAATGTGCGGTCGCAGCCGGGCTGGCGTGGTTCATCGCCAGCGACGTGCTGCAGCATCAGCAGCCACTGTTCGCGCCGATCGTCGCGGTGGTCTGTCTCGGAATGACCTACGGGCAGCGGTTGCGCCGAGTGGCGGAGGTGACCATCGGGGTGGCCGTCGGAGTCGCCATCGCGTCGCTCTTCGTCGAAGTCGCGGGTAGCGGAGCGTGGCAGGTCTCTGTCGTCGTCCTCGTGTCGATGTCGGCAGCGCTCCTGCTGGATGCCGGCCAGCTGCTCATCATGCAGTCCGCCGTGCAGTCGATCGCGGTCACGGTGCTGGGCGCCACCGCCGGACAGGCCTTGACCCGCTGGCTGGATGCCGTCGTGGGTGGCTGCGTAGCGTTGGTGGCTGCGGCGGTCGTCCCGCGAGCTGCGTTGCGTCAGCCCCGCCGGCAGGCCGCCAAGGTGGCTCGAACGATCGCGAACCTGCTTCGCGACGCCGCGCAGAGCGCACGCAGCGCCGACGTGGATCGAGCGGCGAGAGTGCTGGCCGAAGCTCGCTCGACCGAGGAGCTGATCCGAGAGCTGCAGACGGCGGCCGACGAGGGACTTTCCGTCATCGCATCGACCCCCTGGAAGCGCGGTGACGCGGGTAGCGTGCGCTCCATCGCGTCGCTCGTGGAG
>JBIOUP010000309.1:0-10430 GCA_044867305.1 Dermatophilaceae bacterium | reverse complement strand
TGTCGGACGCGGCGCGGGCCAGCTCCATGTCGCTGCCCGGGGCCGGAAGTGTCTGCTCGCGGACGTGCTCGCGGACGTTGACCGTGCACTCGCGCCAATACTGGTTGTTGATCCCCACCGGCGCGCTGTCGATCCGGCGGCGCAGCGGCGGAAGGACCTTGAGCCGGTCCTGCAGCCGGGCGACCACCTTGTTGATGTCGCCCGCGTCGTTGTTCTCCGTGGGCTCGAAGATGAACAGCGACCCCATGATGGCCTTTGCGGTCTTCGAGTGGTCGTACGCGTACCACATTCCGTCGAAGCCAGATAGGTGCTGCATCGGGTCATCCCTTCCGTTCACGGCTGCGCCAGCTACGGCCAAGACCCATGGCGCTCAGAAGTACGGCCACAGGCCACCATCCCAAACTTGCCACGGTGACCCGGACGAGGGAATACCCGACAGGCGTGATCTCAGCCTCCCGCCTCACGGGTACAAGGTCACTGGATCTCTCGCTCAGATCAGGTATGCCGTGAGCTCGGCAAGGTCGCGCTCGTGCACCTTGGCCAGCACGCGGGTGCCCTGCTCGGTGTGCTCGGTCGAGAGCACCTCGCCCTGCGCATGGAGGTGGCTGAGCAGGTCGCCCCGCCCGTATGGCAGCAGCACGTTGACGTGGACCTCGCGCCTGGGCAGGTCGCTGTCGATCAGGGTGCGCAAGGTGTCCAGTCCCTCGCCGGTGCGCGCCGAGACGAGGACCGAGTGCCGGTGCGTGCGACAGAGCCGGTCGAGGACCTCCGCATCGGCGATGTCGGCCTTGTTGACGACGATGATCTCCTTGATCTCATCGCCGCCGACCTGCGACAGCACCTCGCGCACCGCCGAGATCTGGCCTTCAGGGTCGGGATGTGAGCCGTCGACGATGTGCAGCAGCAGGTCGGCGTCCGCGACCTCCTCGAGGGTGGACCGAAACGCCTCGACGAGCTGGTGAGGCAGGGACCGGACGAAGCCGACCGTGTCGACGAGGGTGTAGTCGCGCCCATCGGCAGTCTGCGCGCGGCGCACCGTCGGGTCGAGCGTCGCGAAGAGCTGGTTCTCGACGAGCACCCCGGCGCCGGTGAGCCGGTTAAGCAGCGAGGACTTCCCTGCGTTGGTGTACCCCACGATGGCCACGCTCGGCACCTGGTTCGTGCGCCGGGACTGGCGCTTGGTGTCCCGCCCGGTCTTCATCGCCGCGATGTCGCGCTTGAGCTTGGCAACCCGGGTGTTGATCCGCCGCCGGTCCAGCTCGATCTTGGTCTCGCCCGGGCCGCGCGAGCCGATGCCCTCCCCGCCGGCGACGCGTCCCCCGGCCTGCCGCGACATAGAGTCGCCCCAGCCCCGCAGGCGCGGCAGCAGGTACTGCAGCTGGGCCAGCTCGACCTGAGCCTTGCCTTCACGGCTCTTGGCGTGCTGGGCGAAGATGTCGAGGATCAACGCGGTGCGGTCGATGACCTTGACCTTGACCACGTCTTCCAGGGCGCGACGCTGGCTCGGGGCCAGCTCGCTGTCGCAGATAACCGTGTCGGCCCCTTCGGCCAGCACGATGTCGCGCAGCTCGTGCGCCTTGCCTTTGCCCAGGTAGGTCGCGGCATCCGGACGCTGGCGGCGTTGAAGGACCCCGTCGAGGACCCGCGAGCCGGCCGTCTCGGCTAGTGCGGCCAGTTCACGCAGCGAGTTCTCGGCCTCCTCGACGGTGCCCTGGCTCCAGACGCCCGCCAGCACCACCCGTTCCAGGCGCAGCTGGCGGTACTCGACCTCGGTGATGTCGGCCAGCTCGGTGGAGAGCCCCTCGACGCGGCGCAGCGCCGCGCGTTCTTCCCGGTCGAGCTGGTCTCCGTCCAGGAAGCCGTCGTAGGTGTCCACCGGGGCCACATCCTCGCTCAGCGCCTCGGCCCGGCCGCTCAGTGTCGTCGTCTCGCTTCGTCTCGTCATAACCCTCCTAGCGTGGCATCGAAGACTGTGCCCCAGCCACCCAATTGGCCGGGTTCACCCTGACAACGCGCAGTGGAGGGCTGGCCTTCCACGCCGCGAACCACCTGCCGATAGCGTGCGCCAGTGAGCGGCGAGCATTACTTCACCAACCAGCCGGCCAGCCCCGCGGACGTCCGGTCGCTTCGGGTCCGTCTGGCCGGGCAGTCGGTCACGGTGCAGACCGCTGCGGGGGTGTTCTCGCCCGACCGTCTGGATCCTGGTACCGCCGTCCTGCTGGACAAGGTGCCCCCTCCCCCGTCGGGGGGTGCCTTGCTCGACCTTGGCTGCGGTTGGGGACCGCTCGCGCTCACCCTCGCGCTGCTGTCCCCTCGCGCCACCGTGTATGCCGTGGACGTCAACGAACGGGCTGTCGGCCTCGCCCGTCGCAATGCCGCGGCGCTGGGTTTGGCCCATGTGCAGGCATGCCTTCCAGATCAGGTCGGGGACGACGTACGGTTCGCGACGATCTGGTCCAACCCGCCGATCCGCGTCGGCAAGACGGCGCTGCACGAGCTGCTGCGCACCTGGCTGCCGCGACTTGAGCCGAAGGGCACGGCATACCTTGTCGTGCAGAAACACCTGGGCTCCGACTCGTTGCAGCGCTGGATCACCAGCGAGCTCGGTATGCCGTGCCGCCGGTTGGCCAGTGCGCGCGGCTTCCGCGTCCTTGCCGTCAGCGCACCTGGCCAACCACCGTTTTCCCGATCGAGCACCGGATCCGATGGTTGACCTGGAAAACGGTGGTTGCCCTGTGACTGTCGTGACTGGAAGTACCCGAGCGGCCAACCGAAGAGCCACTGACATCACGGATGCGCCCCCGTGCGCCAGAGCTCACAACGCCGTGGTCCCGTCGGCAACGAGGACCGCTGGCCCAGCCAGCACGACGGTGCCCCCAGGCGTTGCCGTGACGGCGAGGCGGCCGCCAGGCACCTCGACCACCCACGTCCGGTTGCCCTCAGCCTCGCCCTCCCACCACCGGGTGGCCAAGGCGGCGGCCGCGGCACCCGTTCCGCACGAACGGGTCTCGCCGACGCCCCGTTCGTGGACGCGCAGGACGACGTGCCCTGGCCCCTCGACCCTGACGAACTCGACGTTGACGCCGTGCTCCGGCGTTGGGGCGACATGCGGCGGTGCCGACAGGTCCAGCTCGGCGAGGTCCAGATCCGGGGGCAGGACGACGACGGCGTGCGGGTTGCCCACGTCCACGCGCAAGGCGGGCAGCTCACGGCCACCGCGGCTCTGCACGACGGCGTTGAATCCGGCGCTGCGCGCCGCCGACGCGTCCAGGATGGACCAGGGGCCGAGGTCCACGGCATACCCCTCGCTGGTGCGGCGCACCTGCTTGAGGCCAGCACGCGTGGCGATGCCGAACTCGTCCCCGGACTCGAGGCCTTCGCGCCGAAGGTAGGCCGCGAACACCCGCGCGCCGTTGCCGCACATCTCGGCCAGGGACCCGTCCGCGTTGCGGTAGTCCATGAACCAGGCGGCGCGCGCGACGAGCGCCCGCACGTCCGTGTCGTCCGCGAACCGGGTCGGGACGACGCGGATGACTCCGTCAGCACCGATCCCCGCCCGGCGGTCGGTGAGGGCACGAACCCGGTCAGGGGTGAGGGCTAGGGTGCCGTCGAGATCTGGCACCAGGACAAAGTCGTTCTCGGTGCCGTGTCCCTTGGTGAACCGCAACGACCCCATGGCGCTCATTGTCCTTGACGGCCGTCGCCTTCGACGACTGCGAGGACACGGTCCAGCAGATCCGGGGCGTCGGCTGGCACCCAGTGCACCCGCGGGTCGGCGCGAAACCACGAGAGCTGGCGCCTCGCGAACCTGCGCGTGGCTGCGGCGGTCTGCGTCCGCGCCTGTTCCGGCGTCAGCTCACCGGCGAGCTGGGCGATGGCTTGGGCGTAGCCAAGGGCCATCCTGGCGGTGCGCCCGCGGGCCAGCCCTTGGCCGAGCAGCCCGTCGACCTCCTCCACCAGGCCGGCCTGCCACATCCAAGCGACCCTGGCCTCGATGCGCTCGTCGAGCGCGGCGCGCTTCAGCGCCAACCCGATCACCACGGTTGGGCCAAGGTGCTCTCGAGGCGGCATCGAGGCGCTGAACGGTCGTCCGGTCAGCTCGACGACCTCGAGCGCGCGAACAATGCGGCGCGCGTTGCGTTTCTCGATCGCCCCAGCAGCAACCGGATCCGCGCTCTCTAGGCGGGCGCGCATGGCGTCGACGCCAATTCGGTCGAGCTCGGCTTCCAGGGCGGCCCGCACCCGGGGGTCAGTCGGTGGGATTTCGAGCCGGTCCAGAGCCGCGCGCACGTAGAGTCCGGAGCCACCCGCCAGGATCGGCAGGCCGCCACGGGCCTCGATCACGGCGAAGTCTCGTCGCGCCGCCTGCTGGTATGCCGCGACGCTCGCCTCTTGCCACACGTCGAGGACGTCGAGCTGGTGGTGGGGTATGCCGTGCCGTTGCCGCCGCGGAATCTTGGCCGTCCCGATGTCCATGCCGCGGTAGAGCGCCATGGCGTCCGCGTTGACCACCTCCCCGCCCAGACGGCCAGCGAGCGCCACCGCCAGCGCCGACTTGCCGGTCGCCGTCGGTCCGACGACGGCAACGATCGGACGCCCTGGTGCGGCCGGACTCACCACACCTGGGCAGGTGACGGCCGCTCGTCCTCACCGGCGGGCACCTCACCCGTGGACTCTGGGGGGCCGTGTCCGAACGGGTCTGGGTCGACCCCCGGCAGCCAGGAGAGCCCGGGCTTACCCCACCCGTGGGCCTTCGCCGCCTTGCGTGCCTTGCGGGCCTGCTTGTCGTCGAGCCGGTCGACGTAGAGCTTGCCGTTGAGGTGGTCCAGCTCGTGCTGCATGCACCGGGCGAACCAGCCGGTCGCCTCGAAGCGCAGCGGCTCGCCGGTGACGTCTTGCCCCGTCACCCTGGCCCACTCGGCCCGCTTGAGCGGGAAGTGCTCACCTGGAAGCGACAGACAGCCCTCGGCTTCGGTGTCGTGGTCCGGCCGGCCTTCGGGCACCCGGCTCAGCGACAGGATCGGGTTGACGACCACCCCGCGCGCCGGGGCGTCGTCGTCGTTGGCCATCGCATAGACAAAGACGCGCAGGCCCACTCCCACCTGCGGAGCGGCCAATCCGGCCCCGTTGGCCGCGTCCATGGTCTCGAACATGTCCTCGACCAGCTCGCGGAGCTGCTCATCGAAGCGCTCCACGCGTACCGCGACCCGATGCAGCACCGGCTCGCCCGCGATGACAACGCGACGGACGCCCATGCCACAAGTCAAGCACGGCCGCCCAATGACCGGCCCAGCAGCCCAAGCCCTTCGCGGTACCGGTCCACCACCACGTCGATGACCTCACGCGCCGAGCCGAGGGGGTCGGTCACAACGTCGGCACCGGCGCCATGGAGCACATCCAAGAAGTAGCCCGGCGCGAGCAGGTATGCCGCCACCGCCACCTGGCTGCCGCCGCGGGCCCGCAGCGCGTGCACCGCTTCGGACACCGAAGGGGTACGAGCGGCGGCGAAGCCGAGCAGCACCGGGCCGGTGCGGGCCCCCGCGAGCTGGTCGCGGGTTATCTCGGCGTCATCGGTGGCTCGACGCTGACTCGAGCCCGCGACGGCCAGCACCACCGGTTGCTCCCTGGCTACTCCGGCCTCATCCAGGCGCCCGGCCAGCAGCTGAGCCAGTCTCGGGTCCGGGCCGAGCGGCCGCGTCGCTACCGCGGCGGGAAGGGCAGCTGCCGCGGCGTGGACGTCGGTCTCGACGTGGTAGCCCCAGGACAGCAGGAGCGGCACGAGGACCAGCGGATGTCCTTCGACGCGAGCGTCAGCCACAAGCTGAGCGACCGACGGCTCCTGGACGTCCACGTACGCCAGCTGGACGTCGACGCCCGGCAGCGCCGTGGCCACCGCCTCCCTGATGGCGCGGACGACCTGAGCGCCCGCCGCATCGCGCGTGCCGTGCGCACAGAGCACGAGCGTCGGCATCTGGCCGCCAGCGTGGTCCACACACCTCAGCCTGCCAGGGCTTGCGACGTATGCCGGCACTGCCGCTTCCAGCCGAGGGTTAACCCTCGGTTTGATGGGTACGGTGAAACTGTTGCCTACCGATCGCCAGGAGGGATGGGCCATGAACGTCTTTGACTCGGCAAAGGAAAAGCTCAGCCAGGTCATGGGAGAGAACGCCGACAAGGTGGAGGAAGTGAGCGACAAGGCGCTCGACAAGGCTGCTGAGGTAGCTGGCGACAAGACTGGTGGTCAGTACGCCGAACAGATCCAGCAAGCCCGCGAGGTCGCGGACGAGCAGATCGGCGAGCCGGTGACCCCCGCGGAGGGGCTGGTGTCCCAGGACGCACCCGACGCCGATCCCGAGCAGGGCGCGGTGCCTCCACTCGGAGGCTGATCAGCAGCGGCCCAACGGACTGCCCGGCGCCGTCGATGGGCGCGCGAGCGACGGCATACCGAGGGAGACTGTCGGTGTGTCGGCGTGTCTCGCGTCCGCGGCGTGCTCAGCTGCCCAAGCATCGCCGCCTACGGTGCGCCGCACCGAGTAGCTTCCGCCGCGTCGCGCGGAGTCCGCGACGAGGTGGTGCGGCGCACCGTAGGTGACCTCGACGGTGGCCAGGTCCCCCGGACGAGGCTCGTGCATGGCCGCGAGATCGCCCGGAAGGGCGAAGTGCACCAGTCGGTTGTCGCGCGCCCGGCCCGAGCGGCGCTGGGTTGCCGCGTCCTTGCGCCCTTCCTGCGGAGCGACGAGCACCTCCACCTCGCGCCCTTCGAGCGCGCGGTTGCCGGCCCAGGAGATCTGCTCCTGCCGTTCGACCAGCCGCTCGAAGCGCTCTTGGACGACCCGTTTGGGCACCTGGTCAGGCATGGTGGCTGCCGGCGTGCCCGGGCGCGGCGAGTACTGGAACGTGAACGCGCTGGAGAAGCGTGCCGCCGCGACGACATCGAGCGTGGCCGCGAAGTCGTCCTCGGTCTCGCCGGGGAAGCCCACGATGAGGTCGGTCGTGATGGCTGCGTTGGGGATTCGGCCTCGCACCTCATCGAGGATCCGCAGGAACCGCGCGCTGCGGTAGGAGCGGCGCATCGCCTGCAGGATGCGGTCGGAGCCGGACTGCAGGGGCATGTGCAGGCTCGGCATGACGTTCGGTGTCTCGGCCATGGCGTCGATGACGTCTGGGGTGAAGGCGGCCGGATGAGGGCTGGTGAACCGCACGCGCTCCAAGCCGTCGATCTGCCCGCAGGCGCGCAGCAGTTTGCCGAAGGCACGGCGGTCGCCGAACTGGACGCCGTAGGTGTTGACGTTCTGTCCGAGCAGCGTGACCTCGATGACCCCGTCCGCCACGAGGGCCCGGATCTCAGCAAGAACCTCGTCGGGGCTGCGGTCCTGTTCGGTGCCGCGCAAGGACGGCACGATGCAGAACGTGCAGGTGTTGTTGCACCCCACGGAGATCGAGACCCAGCCGGCGTAGGCGCGCTCGCGGCGGGTCGGCAACGTCGACGGGAAGGTATGCAGGCTCTCACGGATCTCCACGGCGGCGGCACCGTTGTGCCGGGCCCGGTTGAGCAGGGCCGGCAAGGATCCCAGGTTATGGGTGCCGAAGACAACGTCCACCCAGGGAGCCCGGTCCACGATGCTCGCCCGGTCCTTCTGGGCCAGGCAGCCGCCGACAGCGATCTGCATGTCGGGGTTGCGCAGCTTCGCGGCGCGCAGCTGGCCGAGGTTGCCGTAGAGCTTGTTGTCGGCGTTCTCCCGGACCGCACAGGTGTTGAAGACGACCACGTCTGCGGTGTCAGGGCGGCTGGTGGCAGGCAGGGTCGCCACGTCGACGTAGCCGGCCGTCTCGAGCAGCCCGGCGAGGCGTTCGGAGTCGTGGACGTTCATCTGGCACCCGTAGGTGCGCACGTCGTAGGTCTTCGTCGTCGTCATGGCAGCACCAGGGTATGCCGTGCGCGCAGCCGTCGAGGTTAGGTCTGCGGACGCCACCGAGGCATCCACGAGGTTCGCCCCGGACCTATGGCTGGACCCCGAGAGCACGCGCCATGAGGGTCCGGCGACTGCTTGTGCCGGTCTTGGCGAAGACCGACTTGAGGTGGTCCTGGACGGTGTGCGGGGACAACGACATCACCTCGGCGACCTCTCGGGTGTCCGCGCCGTGGGCCAGATGCGTCAACAGCTCTCCCTCGCGTTGGGTCAGGCCCGCGGCACGAGCGAAGACGTCCAGGCGGTCGTGCGGTGTCGTCGGCTGGATCGTGACGGCAAGCTGCCGCCCCTGTGCAAGTCGTGAGGCACGGACCGTGAGCCAAAGGCCGTCCTCGAGAGCGACGCGGCCCATGGCTTCGTGCGCATCGACGCCGGCTTCCTGGGCGAGCAGCTGGCCGGCCACGTTGTAGGCGGCTGCCGGCACCGGCGGCCCGTCCGAGCGCGGCAGCAGCGCGCTCAGCCAGTCGCCGGTGCCGGTCGTCTGCGCAGTGATCCGCAGGTCGTCGTCGAGCAGGAGCACGACGGGACCTCGCGTCGGCCCGTGCGCTGGGGGGACGAACTGGAATCTGCGTGCCTGGCGCACCCTTAGCGCGGTGGTGAGGGTTGGAGCCACCTCGCGCAGGAAGGCCACGTCGTGCCCGTCGTAGGGACTTCGCGACCACAGGTCGAGGAACGCCCAGCACCCGAACCGGTCTCGCAGGACCAACGACGCGACGTCCACCACCCCGTGACGCCGCTGCTCCTCGCGCCAGAGCAGGCTGTCGCCAGCGTGCTGGCCAAGGACAGCGACGCCGTCCAGGTCGGTCCAACGGTTGCGCTTGGTCAGGTACTTGAGCCGGATGGTCTTGGGCAGCTGCGCCAGGTCGGGGACCTCGGCGAGCGGGTCCGTGCCCACCGCGGTTGCTGGGTCGGTCAGCACCCAGACGTACCAGTCGAACGGGACGGTGCGCCGCAGCTCGTCCAGGATCGCTGCCCGCAGCCTGCGCGGGTCGCTGACCTCACGCGCGAGGCGCTCGATCGCGGCCACGCTGCGCCGTGGCGTCGTCTCTCGAAGCACCTTGCCAGGCTAGGCCGACAGCTCTGGCGGCAGGACCCCACCTAGTTGGGATACCGCGCCGGTTGGGGTATGCCCATCCTTGCCGCATGATCACGTTACGCATCGAGCACCCGATCACCGACTACACCGTGTGGAAGCGCGCCTTCGACCGCTTCAGCGACGAACGCCGCATCGCAGGGGTGTCCAGTCACCGCGTCCGCAATCCCGTCGACGACCCCCGGTATGTCGTCATCGATCTGGACTTCGCGACTGCACAGCAGGCGGGCGCCTTTCTCGACGTGCTCCGCACGCGGGTCTGGGCCAATCCCGCCAGCAGTCCCGCGCTAGCGGGAGAGCCGCGCACCCAGATTCTCGAGACCCTCGACGCGGGCTAGTCGGCCAGTGGCATGTTCGAGGGCACCTGACGGTGACCACGCGGCTCAGTCGCGCTGGTGCTCCGGCGCCGCGTTGACTGCGTCACGCACGACCGCGTATGCCGTGTCCGCCGGGTAGCCCTTGCGGGCCAACATGGCGGCCAGCCGACGGGCCTGGACCTGCGGGTCGAGGCCGCTCATCGTCCGCAGCTTCCTGGCGACCAGCTCCTCGGCCTGCGCCCGTTCCGAGTCCGGATCGACCGCCCCGAGGGCGGCCTGGGCAATCTGCTCGTCGACCCCCTTCTCGCGCAGTTCTTTGGCTAGCGCCGCCCCGGACAGACCCTTGGTGCGCCGCCGGGACTGCACCAACAGCTCGGCGAACGCCACGTCGTCGATCAGCCCCACGTCAGTCATCCGGTCCAGGACCGCGCCGGCGACCTCGTCGGCGCAGCCGCGCTTGCGCAGCGTGGTGGCCAGCTGTGCCCGGGTTCTTGGCCCGAGGGTGAGCTGGCGCAGCACGATTGCCCGGGCGACCGACATGGGGTCTGGCTCGGGGTCGTCAGCGACAGCAGCGTTGGGTACCTCCGGGGACGATGTGGGCGCCCGTTCGGTCATGCCAGACGCGTCGTATTTCGCGCGTGTGGCAGGACCGAAGCGGTGCGCCTTCGACGGCATACCGATCAGAAGTCGACCGGGACGTCGGCGACCACGGGTTGGTCGACCCTCGGCCCGACGCCGAGCTTCTCCTTGATCCGCTTCTCGATCTCGTCGGCCAGGTCAGGGTTGTCGCGAAGGAACGCCCGGGCGTTCTCCTTACCCTGCCCGAGCTGGTCGCCCTCGTAGGTGTACCAGGCGCCGGACTTGCGCACGAAACCGTGCTCGACGCCCATGTCGATGAGCCCGCCCTCGCGGGAGATGCCCTGCCCGTAGATGATGTCGAACTCGGCCTGCTTGAACGGCGGCGAGACCTTGTTCTTGACCACCTTGACGCGGGTCCGGTTGCCGACCGCGTCGGAGCCGTCCTTGAGCGTCTCGATCCGGCGCACGTCG